>NZ_VMLA01000046.1:0-23105 GCF_013276425.1 Streptococcus sp. 3874
ATTTTCGAAGAGTATTATTAGAAAGTATTTCAGTGATTTCTTCATCTATAAGCAAAAAACTTGAAAAAAGTGAATGTTTGCGTTATCATTTTCATATAGAAAGAAAAAGAGGTATTACAGATGGCTATTATCTTACCAGATCTTCCATATGCATACGACGCTTTGGAACCATACATCGATGCGGAAACAATGCACTTGCACCATGACAAACACCATCAAACTTATGTCAACAATGCCAATGCAGCTCTTGAAAAACACCCTGAAATCGGTGAAGATCTTGAAGCCTTGCTTGCTGATGTAGAATCTATCCCAGCTGATATCCGTCAAGCGCTTATCAACAATGGTGGCGGACACTTGAACCACGCTCTTTTCTGGGAATTGATGACTCCTGAGAAAACAGCTCCTTCAGCAGAACTTGCAGCAGCAATCGATGCAACATTTGGTTCATTTGAAGAATTCCAAGCAGCCTTCACTGCAGCAGCAACAACTCGTTTTGGTTCTGGCTGGGCATGGTTGGTTGTCAACAAAGAAGGTAAACTTGAAGTGACTTCAACAGCAAACCAAGACACACCAATCTCAGAAGGTAAAAAACCAATCTTGGGCTTGGACGTTTGGGAACATGCTTACTACGTGAAATACCGCAACGTGCGTCCTGACTACATCAAAGCTTTCTTCTCAGTAATCAACTGGAACAAAGTAGATGAATTGTACGCAGCTGCTAAATAATGATAGTTGGAGGGAAGAATTGTTCTTCTCTTTTTAAGGTTATATTATTTTGGTCTGACAAAATCGTCAGACTTTTTTCATTTTTATGAGAAACGTGCTAAATTTCAAATAGGGCGTGCAAAGCCTTTGATATAGCTACTTTTCACAATTGAGCTAATGGATTTTTAAACTTTTTGTGGACTTTTTAGGAACTTTTTAATTTTTCAATGGCTTTTTCATAAAATGAAGTAGCGTTTTTCTTGTTGTCTTTGGACAAGTGGCTATAAGTATCCATGGTTATTGAAATTTGAGAATGACCAAGCCTTGTTTGTATTTCTTTGTAAGGCAGTCCAGCATTGAGCAAGATACTAGCGTGAGTATGGCGGAAGGCGTGGAATGTTAAACGAGGGCAGTCAGAAAGTTTTAAATGTTTCTCAAGTCTATGCCTAAGCGTCCTAGCGTCTCTATATTCGTCAAAGGAATTAGAAAATACTTTTTCATAAGTCAAGCCTATTTCTCTACCAACTTGCGCTTGTCTATTTTTGTAAAGCCGCAGCATGAGTACCGTCTTATTATCCAAGTCAATCATTCTAACGCTTGATTTTGTTTTAGGGGTAGTGACTTCTTTTTCACAGTTTAGAGTCTTATTTACGTCTAGTGTACCGTTTTGTAAGTCAATATCAGACCATTTGAGGGCTAAACACTCACGAATACGCAAACCAGTCGCTAAAAGCGTCTTATATAGCACCGTATCGTAGAAATTTTTGTAAGTGTTTGGCAGCTGCTCCAGGTAAGTCAAGAATTTTTTTAAGTTATCATCATCCAGATATTTCAGTTTTTGCCCTTCTTTTTCCTTACGACGTGGCACGATAATATCACGGGCTGGGTTGAAGGGGATAACTTGCAAGGATACGGCATATTTAAGTATTCGTTTATTTAGCGAGTTAAGTTGCGGATACTCTTGGTAACCTTTGCCTAGTTGATTGTACTCTTTTGCCCATTGATTAACTTGCTTTTGAATAACTGGGGGTGTTAGCTTATCTAGTTTGTAGTCTCCAAAGGCTGGAAGTAGATAGTTTTTTAGTCTACTCTTGATTATTGTAAGGGTTGCCTTTTTGACCGTATGGCAGTATGTTTCCAGCCAATTCTCCACCAGTTCGGCATAGGTATTGATTTGAACCGCTTTAAATACTGTAGAGCCGTTTTTTTCAAAGTCTATTTGAGCCTGTAGCGCTTTGTTTCTAAGTTCTCTCTTGGTTCGCCCTGATATAGTCGTCTTGACTTTCTTACCTGTTACGGTATCGATGCCAAGGTAGACGCTAGAGCGATAGACTATTGAGCCGTCTTTTTTAGTATATTCTGTTATTTTCATGGTTTTACTCCTTTTTCCATCAGCAGGCAAGCAAATTAGAAAAGGTTTTGAAGTTTTACCATGCGAGGAGCTACGAGAATGCCCCTATTTTCGATTTTAATTAGTCAGACGGTAAATAATACCAGAGTAGTAAACAAGGCGGATATGGGGCTTATATTTGTTTTTCTGAATAATATGGTATAATAGTCATGTAACCGCCTGAATCTTTCCCGTTATTTCAGTTCAGGCGATATTAGACAAGTCAGCAGCAGCTAGCTTGTCTTTTTTTGTTGTTTTAAAACTGTTTTTTTCGTATTCTTTCGTAGTCCAGTGACTTTTTGAAGAGGTCAGCTAGTCCAGTTACGTCTTGATTTGCGAGGAGTTCCATATAATGCGCCCTTGAGTCTTTTGGGATGATGATAGGAGCGTTTAGATACTTCATAGCCAAGTACATAAGTATCAGGCGACCGGTACGACCGTTACCATCGCTAAATGGGTGAATCCGTTCAATCTGGATATGGGTGTCTGCTAAAATCTTTAATACTTCTTTTTCATTCTGAGCATGCTCCAAACGATAAGCAGTATTATCCGCCCATTGTGTCATCAAGTAGGGCGTTTCTGCTGGGCTAGCCGTTTGAAATTCCGCCCCGATAATGGCATTTTGAACTTGCTTAAATTGTCCGCGATCATGTTGCAGCCTATCCACTAATAAGGCGTGAAAATCTCGAACCAGCCCCACAGTAAGGGCTTGATGGTTTGCCAATGAGTCCAAGAGATAAGAAAAGGCTTGTTTATGGTTTTCAATCTCATAAAACTCACGAATACTTTTGCCGTTGCGTGGCAAGGTGCTTTCTAAGATAATGCTGACGGTTTCGGGTAGAGAGATAGTATTCCCTTCGATACCGCTAGAATGGTAGGCCATGCGTACCAGTATATCGTCCAGATAGTTTTGTGAGTAGGTCATAATTCTCCTTTCTATTTGTCAATTTTGCCCATTTTTGCGCTTTAGTCTGTGAAATCGGCTTTCTATTCTTCATTTTCCTCCGTTTTTGCACAATGGACCCATGGGATGGGGTTGCTATTGGCGAATATGGGGGAGTTTTTATTTCTCTCTATATATACTCACGACTTCGCCGATGGTGCGTATATCGTTGTCTTCGTCTAGTTGAATATCAGCACATTCAGGGTTGAGACTTTCTAAATACCCTTGACGCAGTTTCTTGACGTAGTTAGCGCCGTCTACTTGGAAGATACCGATAGTGTTATAGTCAACTTGAGGTGCATTCTTGATAAATAGGTAGTCGCCATTCTTTATCTTTGGCTCCATAGAGTTGCCAACGACATAAGCGATAGCGTCATAGTCGTCTGGTATTTCATCAGTATAAAAGCATTTTTCTATGTTTAGGTTATCGTCTTGGGTTATTCCGTTTCCAGCGGTTACAACTCCGATAACAGGGAGCGTCTTGCTTTCCCTGTAGTCGTCCAGACTGATAATATTTTCTGATACTATGTTTTCGTTTTTCTGCTCCAGCAGCTGCTTTTTAAGATAAGTCAAGGCTTTTTCTTGTCTTGGTGGAGTGAGTTGGTCAGCTATGAGCGTGATTTTTTCAACTGTTGAAGTTGATGGAGAAGAGTTTTCAACACCTAGCAGGTATTCTACTGATATACCTAAAACATTAGCAAAATCTTGAGCCCTGTTTAGTGGGAATTGTCTGGTTTTATTTAAGTATCTAGACATGGCAGATTTTGCCAACCCTACTCTTCGAGCTAACTCACTAAGAGAAAGGTCTTGTTTGTCTTTTTCTAAGACGATAATATCTATAATTTCACTATTAGAGCGCATTTTACACCCCCCCTTTCTTAATTTGATTTTATTATACCACCGTTCCCAAAAAAGTACAAGAACCATGTTAAAAATATTTTTTTGTAAAAAAAATCAAGTTTTGTGTTGACAAATGGGAACGGAAGAGTTATACTTGTTTTGTTCTCTTACGGGAACGACTAAAAAAGAAAGGTGGTAGCTGATGGAATTAAACCTAAGACGAATTAAAGCGGAGCGCATTGCAAAAGGCTATACTCAAGATGTGATAGCCGAAAAAATGGGATGGAAGTCCCGAGCGCCTTACGCAAAAAGAGAAAATGGAATTGTACCATTTGGAGCTGACGAGCTTGCTGAATTTGGTAAAATTCTGGGCTATGGCGTAAATGAATTGGGAATTTTTTTTAATAAAAACGTTCCCGAATAAGAACGGAAGGAGCGACACAATCGCAATACTATATTACATTTACAAGTTTCTCATGTGGTGCTTTACCACTGGGGATTGACCTTCTCGGAAGAAATATCCGACCTAGAACATAAAGGAGAAAACAACATGAACAATAAACAAGTATATCAAGCACAAACAACTGACCACGGTATCGCTAGAGCATTAGGCGAAGAAATTCGTATGATCACAGACGTTGAAGAAACAACTTACAATGGACACGGTGAAATCATTGTTGAGTACACCAACGACGTAGCATTGACAAAACTATTTGACCGTATTAAATCACTTTACGAAAAAGGCGAAAGCTACGAAACAAAACCACTCTTACATTTTAAAGTATTGGAAGATGATGTTGAACCAACCCCAAATGGAGTTTTTCCTGCTAAAGAGGTTGCGGATTTTTTAGGAGTTTAAGACAACAAAAAAAGTCACTTGCTGAACGTTTGGCGACTGAAGCAAGCGACTGGATGAATGGTATAGATATTTTTTCTATACCTTGATTATAGCATAGAAAGACAAGGTAAACAATGGGAAAGAAACATCAAATAGTAAAATTTAAAGATATAGCTGAAAAATTGCCAGAATTAGAGGGTAAAAACCTAGAAGAAATCGCTGGAGTATTAGGCTATCGCAACTTGGAGAGTTGCAGGGTTAACCTTTACAATCTGAGACAAAACAAGCGTCTAGGATTTGAAGTAGAAAAAGGGGTGTACTCCAAGTTTGAACTCTTGGACGGTACGGTAAAAGAGGAATTGGAAGACAAAGAACTGTCTGAACGTGGTCATTTTTTACAGTCGCTAGACTACTACAAAGTAGCAAAAAACGCCTTTGAAATAGCAGAAGATAAAACAGTAAAAGCAGAAACACGACAAAAAGCAGAGCGTGACATATTGGACGCAATGAAGCATATCCCTAAAAAGCACCGCGCTATAATTTACGACATGATGGAGGGCTAACAGATGGAACAATACACAAAAAGAGCAAGCGCCTTGATTATAACTTTTAATCGTGGGGTTATATCTCAAGATGAATTTATCGAAGAATTTACAAAACTAAGAGAAAAGGTAGTAAAAGCAGTAAGTGAGGCAAAGAATGACAAATTATGATAGAGCCAAGCGATTTTACAGCCGTGCAACTTACGCCCTAAGCGATTTTCTCCATGGGCGGATAGATGAACAAGAATTTAGAAAACAATGGCAACGGCTAGCAGATAAAGCCGTAAACGAAATGAATAAAAACTAAGAAAACCGAAGAGCAGGCAAGCAAATTAGAAAAGGTTTTGAAAAGCATAGAGCGCCAACTCTTTAAACTGGTACTTTCTCACGCTTTCAACTTGGCGAGTCTAAGCGTGAGGATATCCTGGATAGTAAAAGACAAAAAAAGGAAACAAACATGACAAAAGAAGAAATTAAAAATATTTTAGATGAACTAGATGATTTAACCTTAGGACTTAACACCGCTCAAAATGCTTTAGAGGCTACTTCTCATTTTTTTAGTAAAAACATGAGCAACCAAGAGAAGACCCTACTTTTAGCCTTGGAATATAACACGCAAAGCGCCATTTTTTACCTTGCTTATGATTGTCTTATCAAGACAAAGGAAAATCTAGTTAATACTATCGGAATGTACCGCAAAGAATTGGAGGAAAAACATGAATGAGTTAGATATAAGCAACACACAGGCTGCTGTCTTAATCGTGGTATTGATTGGCTTACTACTTTATCTAAACCACCGAGACCGTAAAAAAAAGCGCCCAAATAGAGCGAGAAAACCAACAGACGATAGAAACACCTAGCGAGGATTTAAATCCTGATTATGGGCGATATATCCAGCTTGCAGGGGTAAGAGTTTACGGAGGGATGAAATGAGTTACATAGTGAAGATATACCTTGATAGTGAAAAAATACCAGATGAACCTTATTTTACAAAAGATATTTTTCTAGCTACGTGTATGGACAATGCAACAAAGTTAGCTGTAACTAGGGGCTTGTTGACAAAACAAGCGTTGGATTTAGAAACTAAGACAGCTATCTTGAAAACCCTTGATACAATCATAGAGACTCAAAAAGCTATTTTGCAAGGGGTAGCGAGCGGACAAATAACCTTTGTAAATAAAAGCAAAGGAGGGGAGAGATTGGATGGGCCTATCAGAGAACGATAAACGAGTATTAAGACTAATCAAGGTAGGGGCTGAGAACTCCACCACAGGGACAGACATCAGCCGACTGACTAAGCTATCAGAAAGGGCGGTACAAGATACTATTAAGCGTTTAATAGTCAAGCATAACATCCCGATTGTAGGGGCTAGAAATGGAATTTATAGAGGTTATTTCATACCTAGAAACAAAGGCGAGTTACTAGATGGCGCTAAGGCTTTTTACAACCAAGTACAGGAGGAGAGCAAGCGCCTAGCGGTGTTGATGAACAGCGACCTAGAAAGCTACAAAGAAACCTTGAAGGAGGTGGGCAGATATGTTTAGCCTAAGCCGAGAAAGTGAGCATGATTTGACGCATGGCATTCTGGAGGTAGTGGAAAGATACCTGGAAGCACATGAGAAAGCACCGCAGAGACTGACTAAGTTGATAAATAGAATTGAACTCAAAGAGGAATTGAAAATTAGTGACAACACGCTAAATAAGTGGGAAAGTCAGGGGTTAAGACGCTATCAACCGCCAGACGATGGTTCAAGAATGATTTACTATTTAGTGACCGACATCTGGAAGTTTCTGGGGGTGGATGAATGAGAGTGCTTGAGTTAATTCTATCCGCTGAAAAATTACCTTTGTTTGGCTTTCTCAAGTCTAGCCCAACCCAAGTTTGGAAGAATGGCAATCACTATAAATTTATCTATTTTGAGCCAATAGGCGAGGGTTTGACGGCTTTTCACTACAAAGGCTTGTATGTGGTAGTTAAAGACGAAAGCGAGGAAGTAGAGGGCTGGGAATTGGCCAGAGATTTAGAGATAGGTTTGGCTAGTCCTGACTTGCTGACGATCCTGAAAGATTTAGAGGTAAACAAATTGACAGAGCAACGGCAGGGTCTTGGAGTGGAGTTAAAGGGTTGGATTTTTGACCTGATTTGTAACGGGATTTATACCAGGTATGAGACTTCGCTTTTTGTCCGCTTGCTATTTGTTAATGGCTACAGTTTTAGCCAGTTAGTGGACTTGTTTTCTGCAATCGTTAAACGCAAAGACCTAGCAAGCTATTTCCTAGAAGTAGCAAGGATATTTTATAAGGAGGTGGCTTTTGAATAGCAATGACATTGTAAATAAAATCATTGAAGAAGATCAGCAACAAGCACCGCCTGAAGTGGTGGACCTGACCCAAGCAAGGGAGACCGATGAGGAACACAATAGCCTGAACTTGGCAAAAAGAGCAAGAGGTGACGGCTTTGCAGTCAACTTGGACAATCTCAAGAAGATTTTGAACGGAGATAGCAAGCTAAAAGGGGCGATACAGTACAACGTCTTCACTTATGAAATCGACGTGACTAGACCAATGAAGCTAAACGGTAGAATCCTGAGCGGTGCAATCGATGACCTGATTATCAGAGAGATTAGGGCTTATATTGCTACCAAGTACAAGCTTGACTATAAAAAGCCTGACATAGCGGATATTTTGGAAGTGGTGGCTGGAGAACACAGCTATAACCCCTTAAAAGACTATCTGGAATCTTGCGAAAGTGAGTATAAAGAGTTAGTGAATCAGCGCGATCCCTTTGATATTTTAAGGCATTATCTCAATATCAAGGATGATGAATATAACCGTATTATCATGGATTTGTTTTTCCGTGGAGCGGTTGCCAAGGTGTTTGACCCTACCATCAAGTTTGACTTTGTGCTGGACTTGACTGGACGGCAGGGAGTAGGAAAAACCCAATTTTTTGAGGGGCTTTTCACTCACAAGTATTTTACCACCATTGAGACCTTCACAGACAAAGATGACAAGGCTAGAATGGTCAGAAACTGGTGTGTATTTGATGATGAGATGGTGGCCAGTAAAAAGGCTAGTTTTTCAGAATTGAAGAAATTCATCACAGAAACCAAGCTAGAGTTTAGACCGCCTTACGCCTCCAGTGATAGGCGACTGCCTAAGAGTTTTATTATCGTGAGGGCAACTAATGACCATGATTATTTAAACGACCTGACAGGAGAAAGGCGCTTTTTGGTTGCGGAAGTCCACAAGGACACCGCCTATAAGGGCAGGAAGTGGACGGAAAAAGACCGTAGAGCCTTTTGGGGTGCTATGGTGGTGGCTTGGAGAGCTAACCAAGTGTTGAACCTGACAGACGAGCAAGAAAAGCTAGTAAATGAGGTTAGAAGCCGTTACAAGTTTGTAGATGAAACCCTTGAGGATTTGGAGCGCTATTTAGGCACTCCTTACCCAAAAAGAATGTATCAGTTCCCCCCGACAGATAGAACAAGATATTATTACATTTACGACATGATAAATCATGGCTATCATATGGGCGCAAACGGTGTAGAAATTACCTTAGATATTGAAAAGTATGGGGAACTAGTGGAACGTGACAAGATGGCTATTAATTTATTTTTCACAGAGGTATATCCGGATAAGATACCGAACGTAAAGGATAAAAACAAGATTAAAAAAATCATGCAAAGTAAAGAGGATTGGGAAGCAAGGGAGTCCTTGCGATTTGGCAAAAGTATCAAACGCGGATTTGCTAAAATAAAAAAATAAAGTGTAGACAGTGTAGCCAAAAGATAAAAAAACGGCTACGCTGAAAACCCTTGATACTGTAAGGGTTTCAAAGAGGTGTAGACAAGACGAAAAAAAACGGCTACACCCCTAAACCCTTGATATTACTGAATTTTTAATATAAATGTAGCCAAAATATATATTTTATAAAAGTATATATAATTAAATACCTAATACGTTATTTATATATTTTTTTGAGATGAAACGGCTACACGGCTACACAAGGCGAAAACCCTTGGGGCTGTAAGGCGGAATGCGTAGCCGCTAGATATTCAAAAATGGCTACACTTTGCCCAAAACCTAAAATAAAATGGGGTAGATAGTACCGACCTCCTTGCAATGGTGTAACTACTAGTGACACCCTTAAAACAGAAAGAGGAAAACAACATGACATTAAAAACATTTTCGGATAAAGCCAAAACATTTACTTTCACTTACGAATTTAAAGACCTAGATACTGCTACGGTAGCAGGTCACGCGCTACTGGGATATATGACTGGGACTTATGAAGTACCATCTATTTCAATAACTCACAAGGATAAAGGGACGCTAGTAGCTGAGTACGTGGAGGATAAGAAACTAAACTATATCTTTAAACGTATTTGTGAGAGCTTCAAAGGCTGCAAGCAAACAGAGGGGTAGCATGAAAGGCTAAAATATGGAGATACAAGAAGGCTTTATTTATTTTAGAAATTATGGTAAAATAAAACTGTTAGAGGTTCCAAGGTTTGGGAGTATCACGCTTAAAATACAAGACGGCGAGATTGTCTCCAGCGTGGAATCTAAAACAACAATATTTAAAAAGAATACTGACTGAAAAAATCAGAGGTATAGCATAAAGTGGAGCAATCTATTTTGGCTATGTCTCTTTTGTTTTTGGGAAGATTGGAGGAAAAAGAAATGCCAACATTGCAAGAAGTGAAAAACCAGATGGACAAAGTACGGACTCAATTAGAGATTTTTGATCGCTTTGATGAGGAAATCAAGAAAGCAGAAAAAGAAGTTAAGGATATCAAATCCAAGAAAGCAGATGTACAAACATTTGAAGATTTTCAAGCTATTAACGTAAAAGAAAAGTATATTGCTGATATGAAAGAGCAAAGAACAAAACTTGAGAAAGAACGGATTGACTCAATCGTAGCAGACGCTAGAAAAATTAATGCATCAGGTTATTTAGGAACTGCATTAGAGCAAGATGAAACAGTGAAGCGCCAGCGCCAAGAAATCAAGCAGAAATCTATTGAGCTTTTGGAATTGATTGCAAATTATAACGAAAATTACAAAAATACTGCTGAAAGATTGGCGGATGAGGTAAGAGAAACAGGTATCGAAGAGTTATTTGACCGCCTGAATACATCTCCAGAATATAGTGGAGTAAGTAAGCCTTACATTTATAGTGGTGTAACTGGTTATATGGGAAGCCAATACCGCTATTTAGATCCCAAAGATGATTTAGCATATTTTGTGAATCGTATTAACTATTTTGAAGGAGAACAATAATGAAAGATGAACATAAACAACTATTTCAAGAAATCGAAGAAGAGAAGAGACAAGCTGACTTACTGCAGGGGCTTGCAAAGAACGTAGAAAGTATTTCAAAATCTTACGAAGAGGAAGCTGTAACTCTTGAAGAGTTTAAAGCTATGGGCTACAAGCGTAGACATGAACTATATGAGAAGGATAAAGCCCTATATGATAAACTACTGGGCAAAGAAAGACGTGGTTTATTAGGTTTGTGATGTGGAGGGGAGCAATCCCCTTTTTTTACATAAATCAGACAGAATTACACACGAGGTAGGGGAATGGTTAGAAGTTTAAAAGCAAGACTAGAAAAGTTAGAAGAGTATGCTGGAAAGACGGAATATGCAACAACTGATGAATGTATATCTTTATATGTGGATTGTTTAAGATTTGCTTTTCAGCAAGATGAAATAAAGATAGATATGGATGATTTTATTAAAATACCATTTAAAGATATTAAGCTAGCAGACTATAAGAAATCAAAAAAACGTATGGATGAACTTAGGGAAATGACTGGGATAAGTGAGTTTCCAGAATTAGACCAATAAAGTGAGGTGACTAGTATTTGACAGAATTAAGCAGAAAAAAAGAAATATTTATGGCCAATTATCTCATGACTGGGAATGTAAAAAAAGCTAGTGAATTAAGTGAGATCACCAGAAAGACGGCTTACAATTACTTGAACGATGCAACCTTTAAGAGAATTTACCGTGAAAGACGTAGCGAACAACTCAAGGAGTCTACTACGCTGTTACAGAATGCAAGCGTTGAGGCAGTCAATGTATTAAGGGAAATCATGCTTGATAAGACAGTAAGCCCGTATGCGAGACAACAGAGCGCCCAGAGCATTCTAAACATGGCTTATAAGGCGGTTGAAATGGTTGAGGTAGTGGAGCAATTAGAAATATTAGAGGCGAAGATACTAGATGAAGGCGATTAAAAACCGTTTAAATAAGTTGAATAAGTTAGCGGTGGTTGATGAAGTTGATACCGTGTTTTTGACGCAGATTGATACTGGACATTTTGAGGTAAGATATAGGATAGGTGGAAAAAATCCCAAAGATATTATAGAAGTCTATCCGACAAAAGAAGAAGCAGAAAAAGATATTTCACGAATTAAAAATACAAAAGGATTGCGGATATTCTGGGACAATATAGGTTTTTGTGATGAATAGAGCTTATCAGTTATCAATCAGATAAGGAGAGTATCCTTGAACTCCGAGCGAACGCCGAGAAAACGCAAAAAAAGCCAGCACAGCTGACTTCTCATGTTATAGTTTCGCATAACTATTATATCACAAAGGAGTGAACTAATGGAGCTGGATAAGTTTAAAACGATGATGAACGTCAGAGAGCGGATGACATACTTTCTACGTTTCCAGAGGATGGCAGGAAGTGAAAACCAAGTTAGGATAGATGAAGAGGCTTGGAAACTTGTCTTACCTGATCAGTGGAATTTGACTAGTAAGCATGAAAAAGCAATCCGTGAGGGGTTGGAGATATTCGCCCACGACATCAACAGCATAGAGAACAAGCGAGCCAGAAAATACTTTATTATCCATTATTGTTACATGAGGAAGAAAACAATGAGTGAATGCGTAGAAATGGCAGGTACTAGCTCCACTAGTTATCACCGATACAAACAGATAGCCGTCTTAAACTTTGCGAGAATCCACCAGAACGGAGAGCTAGAAGCATATAAGTAGGCATAGGCTTCATATTCGCCCCCTATTTTGCTTTGTTTCGTACTGGAGAACTAAAACACCATGGATAAACTAGAAGCCCTTAGAAACGAATTTTGGGGCTTTTGTGAGGTTATAAAAAACAAGTGTAAAAATAAGTGTTATACATTGACAAATGTTTCAAACAAGTGTATAATATAATTAAAGATACGGAAAGGAGAAACCGATGACCGAAAGAGAACTAAAAAAACTTGCTAAGAAAAAAGGTTTTATCAAAACAGCTTTTGGTAAAGGTTCGCATGAAGTTTGGAAACATCCAGACGGAAGAACGGTAACGATACCTAAACCAAAAGAAAACGATTATAGACCTGGAACACTTGGCAAGATTTTGAAAGTATTGGAAGGGGAGTAAAAAACTCCCTCCCCTATATTGGGGCGGTCATTGGTTATTATCAAATTATGAAATACACTTACTTGGCACTATTTGAAGTGGATGAAGAAAACGGCGGTTATACAATCACATTCCCTGATTTTCAAGGAGCAATTAGCGAAGCCGATACCTTAAACGAGGCAATCTATAACGCCCGTGAGGTGCTAGAAATCTATACAATCATGTTTGAAGATGAAGGCAAAGAGTTTCCAGAGCCTTCAAGTTTTAAGGCTTTGGCTAGTGAGCTTGGCAGTGATGAGGATATTCTGCAAGCTATCTCAGTAGATACGGAACTGGTTAGAGAGCGCGAACGTTCTAGGGTTGTCAATAAAACTGTAACCCTCCCTAGTTGGTTGGTTGAAGTTGGTAAAGAAAATAAAATCAATTTCAGTCAGCTATTACAGAAAGCAATCAGGGAAGAATTACAGGTATAACGTCATAAAGTACGTACTTCATGGTATAATATACCTATCAGCAATCAGCAATAAAAAAAGCACGTTTGACCGTGCTAGTTTCTTGCCTGCTGAACTCGTCATTTATTGCCCTTTTTGAGGGCTTTTTTTGTGGACTTTTTAAGAACTTTTATGGTCTTTAAAAATAACCTAAGGACCTGCTATTTTTAAAAATTCAATAATATCAAGGTTTTAGACACTTTAATGAATCCTAAAAATTTGTCATCTCTATTTTTATGAGAAACGTGCTAACTGCTAGAAATTATGGTAGAATAAAGTATTAAGTAATCGTGGAAAAAGGATATCTATGCGAAAAGAAATTGCACCTGAATTATACAACTATAACAAGTTTCCTGGTCCTGAGTTCCATTTACATGGGGACAAGGTCGAAACGGAAGGGATAGTTTTTTCCTTGGTGGAAAATATCAAGGATGCCTTTGATGTGACGGCTTTTAATCAGCGTTTTTCTGAAGTCTTAACAAAGTTTGATTATATCGTGGGAGACTGGAGCAACGAACAGCTTCGCCTACGAGGTTTTTACAAGGATGACCGAACAGAAGAAAAACTTGAAAAAATCAGTCGTTTACAAGACTACCTTTTAGAGTATTGTAGTTATGGTTGTGCCTATTTTGTCCTAGAAAATGAAGCCCCTAAGCGAGCATCATTTGACAAGAAAATGCGTAAGAAGGAAGAAGAACCGCCTTCTAGAAAAGGAAAGAAACCGGCTCAAACAAAACGAAAACCGAATGCAGATAAGAAAAATAGACGTCGTCAGAAAGACCAGCATTCTCAGAAAGAGGACAAGGGACAACGTCATTTTGTCATTCGTCAGAAGTGAGTAGGGAATAAGGAGTAGAAATGAAACCGTCAATTTATAGTTTAACACGTCAAACCATGCAGGAATGGGTTTTGGAGCAAGGAGAAAAGAAATTCCGTGCAGATCAAATATGGGAATGGCTATACCGTAAACGTGTCCAGTCATTTGAAGAGATGACCAACCTGTCAAAAGATTTGATTGCTAAGCTTAATGACCAGTTTGTGGTCAATCCCTTGAAACAACGTATCGTTCAAGAGTCTGCTGATGGGACAGTTAAATATCTTTTTGAGTTGCCTGATGGCATGCTGATTGAGACAGTATTGATGAGACAGCACTATGGTTTGTCAGTCTGTGTGACCACTCAGGTTGGCTGTAATATCGGTTGTACCTTCTGTGCTTCTGGTTTGATTAAGAAACAACGTGACCTCAATAACGGTGAAATCGTAGCGCAAATCATGCTGGTTCAGAAATACTTTGATGAGCGTGGTCAGGACGAACGCGTCAGCCATATCGTTGTCATGGGAATTGGTGAACCATTTGATAACTACAACAATGTCTTAAATTTCGTTCGTACTATCAACGATGACAAGGGAATGGCCATCGGTGCTCGTCACATCACAGTTTCAACCTCAGGTTTGGCCCATAAAATTCGTGACTTTGCTGATGAAGGGGTTCAGGTCAATCTTGCCGTGTCTCTTCACGCACCCAACAATGAACTGCGCTCAAGTACCATGAAGATTAACCGTGCCTTTCCGATTGAAAAGCTCTTTGCAGCTATTGAGTACTACATTGAGACAACTAATCGTCGTGTGACCTTTGAGTATATCATGCTTAATGAAGTAAACGACGGCGTAGAACAAGCTTTGGAATTAGCTGAATTGCTCAAGAACATCAAGAAATTGTCTTATGTAAACTTGATTTCTTATAACCCAGTTAGTGAGCATGACCAATATAGCCGTAGTCCCAAAGAGCGCGTGTTGGCTTTCTATGATACGCTTAAGAGAAAAGGGGTCAACTGTGTGGTTCGTCAAGAGCATGGTACAGATAGTGACGCAGCTTGTGGACAATTGCGCTCTAACACAATGAAACGTGACCGCCAGAAGGCAGTCGCAGCGGTAAATCCTTAATGATGAAGAAGACTTATAATCATATTTTGGTCTGGGGAGTCATTTTCTATAGCATTTGCATTGTCTATTTTTGCTTTACTCCTCAAGAACAATCTCCCGTGGGGGTAGAAACTCCAGGTATTCAGCATCTTGGAAGCCTGGTTTTTCTTTTGACTCCTTTAAACTCCCTCTGGAATCTGGGTGAGGTGAGTGATATGGGACAATTATGCTGGATTTTTTTACAAAATATCCTTAATATGTTCTTACTTTTTCCTCTGATGTTCCAACTCCTTTATCTCCTTCCAAACTTGCGGAAAATAAAAAAGGTCCTTCTTTTTAGTTTTCTTGTGAGTCTTGGAATCGAGTGTACGCAATTAATCTTGGACTTTTTCTTTGATTTCAATCGCGTCTTTGAGATTGATGATTTGTGGACCAACACTTTGGGTGGCTATCTGGCTTGGCTCCTTTATAAACGATTATATAAAAACAAGATAAGGAATTAAAATGAGTATTTTAGAAGTTAAAAATCTGAGTCACGGTTTTGGTGACCGTGCAATTTTTGAAGATGTGTCCTTCCGTCTCCTCAAGGGAGAACATATCGGCCTGGTCGGTGCCAATGGTGAAGGAAAATCAACCTTTATGAGTATCGTGACTGGTAAAATGCTGCCAGATGAAGGAAAGGTTGAGTGGTCCAAATATGTGACGGCTGGTTACTTGGATCAACACTCTGTCCTTGCTGAAGGGCAGTCGGTACGTGATGTTCTACGTACAGCTTTTGATGAGCTGTTTAAAGCAGAAGCTCGTATCAATGACCTCTATATGGAAATGGCTGAAGATGGAGCTGATGTTGATGCTCTCATGGAAGAAGTTGGCGAACTTCAAGACCGTCTGGAGAGTCGTGATTTCTATACCTTGGATGCTAAGATTGACGAAGTGGCGCGTGCCCTTGGTGTTATGGACTTTGGCATGGATACGGATGTAACCTCTTTGTCAGGTGGGCAAAGAACCAAGGTGCTTTTGGCTAAACTCCTCCTTGAAAAGCCTGATATCTTGCTGTTGGACGAGCCAACCAACTACTTGGATGCTGAGCATATTGATTGGCTCAAGCGCCATCTCCAAAACTATGAGAATGCCTTTGTTCTCATTTCGCACGATATTCCATTCCTCAATGACGTTATTAATATTGTCTATCATGTGGAAAATCAACAGCTGACGCGTTACTCTGGTGACTACTACCAGTTCCAAGAAGTTTATGCTATGAAGAAATCTCAGCTAGAGGCAGCCTACGAACGTCAGCAGAAAGAGATTGCGGACCTCAAGGACTTCGTGGCTCGAAACAAAGCACGTGTTGCAACACGAAACATGGCTATGTCTCGTCAGAAGAAATTGGATAAGATGGATATTATCGAACTCCAAAGTGAGAAACCAAAACCATCCTTTGATTTCAAACCAGCTCGTACACCAGGGCGCTTTATCTTCCAAGCCAAGAACTTGCAAATTGGTTACGACCGTCCTCTTACTAAGCCTTTAAATCTTACCTTCGAACGCAATCAAAAGGTTGCGATTATTGGTGCTAATGGTATCGGGAAAACAACTCTCTTGAAGTCCCTATTGGGTATTATTCTACCAATCGCTGGAGAGGTTGAACGTGGAGACTACCTAGAACTTGGTTACTTTGAACAGGAAGTAGAAGGCGGTAATCGCCAAACACCACTAGAGGCTGTCTGGAATGCCTTTCCAGCTCTCAACCAAGCAGAAGTTCGTGCAGCCCTTGCTCGTTGTGGTTTGACAACCAAGCATATTGAAAGCCAAATTCAGGTCTTGTCAGGTGGGGAACAAGCCAAGGTTCGTTTCTGTCTCTTGATGAATCGTGAAAACAACGTTTTAGTGCTGGACGAGCCGACCAACCACTTGGATGTGGATGCCAAGGATGAACTCAAACGTGCTCTCAAAGAATACAAGGGATCTATCCTTATGGTCTGCCACGAACCAGACTTCTATGAAGGCTGGATGGATCAAATCTGGGATTTTAACAAGCTAACTTAAGAATGAGGATAAAAGAAATACAGTACCGAATGTGGATACTGTATTTTTTTGGTTTTTAAGATTTAAAATTGTAATCTTTCACCACTTCGATGCTATCGATTGTGATAGCAGTTGTTGGCTTGTCTTTTTCATCTTTTTCGGCTTTAGCAATCTTATCTACAACATCCATACCGTCAATCACTTGGCCAAAGACTGGGTGTTTGCCATCAAGGCTAGGATTTCCCCCTTCTTTATAGGCTTCGATGATTTTCTTGGGATACTTGCTTGTAGGGAGTTTAGCAGAGGTATCTGTAGAGTTTTGGTTGATGAAGAACTGGCTACCATTGGTGTTTGGTTGACCAGTATTAGCCATAGAAAGAGCACCACGGATGTTATAGAGATAAGGAGTAATCTCGTTTTTGAAACCAGTTCCCTTGTCTTTAGTCTTATCCTTGTCATGCCAGATGGACTGACCACCTGTACCGTCCCCTTTTGGATCTCCAGTTTGAACCATGAAGCCATCGATGACACGGTGGAAGGTAATTCCGTTATAGTAGCCTTCTTTGGCATGAGTGAGGAAGTTTTCAACCGCTAGAGGAGCGAGTTTAGGGAAGAGTTTGATACGGATATCACCTTGGCTTGTGTGGAGAATCACTTCAGCTTCATCTTCAGCAACTTCCTTAGAAAGTTGAGGGAAGTTGGCATTCTCATTTGTCAGAGCATCATTTAACTCCTTGGCAGATTGGGTAGCTGCTTTGGAGCTTTCCTCAGCGGCCAAGCTAGAATCTACATAGTCATCACCACGCAGACTGCGTTGGATGCTGCTACACCCAGCTAGGGCTACAGTGGACAGTAAAAGAAGGGTTGCTAGTTTTTTCATTCTATTCCTCTCAAAAATTCATTTCTATCATTGTACCCTAAAAGGAAGGGGATTTCAAATATTAGTGACAAGACAATTTTAGAGAAAATCAACTAAAAAATTACTTGATTAGAGATTTTTCTTTGGATGACGGTCGATAATTTCCTGGTACTGTTCCAGTATCTGCTCCCCTTTGGAGTTAATTTGTAGCCACGAATCGAAAAGTGACAAGCTAATTCTTCTTCTGAAAAATGCTCATGAAGGGCTTGGTCCAAATTTGTAGCCTTCATTTTTAGAAAGTCCAGTAACTCCCTTCTTCTTTAGGATATTCTTTTTTATGGTAGCGTATTAGATGGTCAAGTGAGTAAAAAGCAGTTTCAATGGACAGCATAACCTTTTTCTACCAGAGTTTTGAGATGCTTAGGAGCATCAATGCCATAAGAGTACTCAAAGTATTTAGGGAACCAGATCTTAAGAAAGCTCGTAAAGCATCACAATTAGTAAAGGTTAATTCGAAAGAATTACTATATTTTAAAAGAGCACATTTTCAAAGGATTTTTTCTTTTGGCTTCAATTCCTAATTAGTCAATGAACTGAATACTAGGTCTCAAAAAGAATTATGCTTCCTCTTTCTGTCTGAGTTCAAAGAGGTCTTCTACTTTCAGATTAAAAACTTGAGCAATTTTAAGAGCCATTTCCAGCGAAGGATTGTAACGGTTATTTTCCAAGTGCAGAATTGTCTCGCGTCGCATGCCGATGCGGTCGGCTAACTCCTGCTGGGTCATGCCTGTGGATTCACGAACAGATTTGAGATTAGTAATAATCTTGCTTTCTTTGGCCATGCTTATCCTCTACGTTCCAAGATAAAATAGACAACCGCAAAGATGCAAATCAAGGCAGCTATGCTAATAAATATCTGTCCCATGTAAAGAGTGAGAGACCCCATATACCCAATGATAACTGCTAGGATCATCAGTGCGCCTAGTATAAAAACAAACATCAAGCTAGCTGCCTTTGCTAAATTAGCATAAAAGCGTTCGTCCGGAGTTTCCTTGACATTTTTTAAAGAGAAAAAACCAAATAGAATCACTTCAATAACGAGGCCAATTCCCAAAATCCATTCTTTAATACCAGAACTTTCGCTTGGGGTCGCAACCCAAATTCCTACTGTATAAAAAATGCTTGCTGCAAACACAAGTATCGTGTAAAGCTTAGCAGACAAGTCAAAAATAATTTTTCTCTTACCTTTCTGACTCTTATGTAGCCAGCTCGATATAGCTACAATTTGACCTGACACTGAAATACCAGTAATAACTAACTTGGGTTCCCAACTAAGATTAGAACCAAATACAACAATAAAATCAATAAAGAGAGCTACGGCAATCATTGCAATGAGGCCACGCATTTTTTGACTTTTTTTCATGATAGACTCCTTTTTTGTGTTATAAATATATAACACTTAAATTTTATGTTATAAATATATCACATTTAAATTTAGAAAGCAAGAATTTATGTGCCAAGGTGGCAATTATTTGAAAAAATTTTTTAATAAAAGCCCTTGATAGACAAACAACTAAAGAATTCTTTGAAGTAATGCATCGGATTTGGTTTGGATAGTTTCGTTAATAATATTTGATGATAAAGAATTTTTGAAAAATCTAGATACTGTATGAATCTCTACTTTTTTTCTTAGACTGTATAAAGTCTGTCAGAATAAGCTTTGTAGGTGTAGAAGTTAATTTTTACAGAGGTTAAGTAAGGATTTCAGTACACGTCAATAGATGTCAAAATACTGATTTTAAGCGATTTTTGATTTTTGGAAACTCATTATATAGCACTACAAATCAATAAAAACTCTACCTTTTTTAGATAAATATATCATCTGGATATTGAAGTTAAGCCCTGCTATCATTTCGATGGCAGGGCTTTTTAATATTTGGTACACTAACTTCTTATCTATATTTTGGTGGATTTTAAGTTGACATCTACAAAGTTTAATGTTAGAATACATTCAAAAATATATTTGAATGAGGTGTTTTATGATTCAAAATGTTGTTACTTCAATAATCCTGTATTCTGGGACAGCCGTAGACTTACTTATTATCCTAATGTTATTTTTTGCCAAAAGAAAAAGCAGAAAAGACATCATTAACATCTATTTAGGACAATTTCTAGGCTCTGTTAGTCTAATATTGCTAAGTTTGCTTTTTGCATTTGTCTTAAATTATATTCCTAGTAAAGAGATTTTAGGTTTACTCGGTTTGATTCCAATTTTCCTAGGCCTCAAAGTTTTGCTTTTAGGAGATTCTGATGGAGAAGCTATTGCAAAAGATGGTTTGCGAAAAGACAATAAAAACCTGATTTTTCTAGTCGCTATGATTACTTTTGCAAGTTGTGGCGCTGACAATATTGGTGTCTTTGTCCCATATTTTACCACCTTAAATTTAGCGAATTTGATAGTGACTTTACTTACTTTTCTAGTCATGATTTATCTCTTGGTTTTTTCTGCCCAAAAATTGGCACAAGTCCCTTCTGTTGGAGAAACTTTGGAAAAATATAGCAGATGGTTTATTGCCGTTGTCTATTTAGGATTGGGGATGTATATTCTGATTGAAAACAACAGCTTTGACATGCTAAGGACTGTGTTCGGCTAGGAGAAAAAATTATGAAAAAAGATAGTATTTGCCAAGTGAATATTATAAATCAACAAAATGTTACAACCGCGACGAACTACCTTGAAAAGGAAAAAGTCCAAAAATCACTTCGTATTTTATCAAAGTTTACCGATAATAAACAGATAAATATCATCTTTTATCTCCTTGCTGTTGAAGAACTCTGTGTCTGTGATATAGCCTGTTTACTAAATCTCAGTATGGCATCTGCCTCCCACCATCTTCGTAAACTAGCCAATCAAAACATCTTGGACACTAGAAGAGATGGGAAAATTATATATTATTTTATAAAAGATGAGGAAATCAGAGATTTTTTTAATCAACTAGGATAACAACTATTTTTACTACTTTTCCATGATTATAGGGGGATTGTATATGAAATTTTTTGAAGAAAATTATTCACATGAACTACCTACTCGTATCAAAAATTTAAGAAAAAAACACAATATTACACAAAGCGAACTAAGCAATGCAGGTCAAGTTAGTCAAGTTGAAAAGGAAAAGCAACAAGTTACCACTTCAATATTGCTTTATTTGAATACTCAAACCGACTTAGACTATAAAGAAATTATTTTTGGAGATATTGCCAAGCTTGTTGAAAATATGTTTTACCACTGCTTCGGCTCTATTTTATTTAGAGATTTGGAAACTGTAAATAAAAGAATGAATTCTTTGTCGGATGATGACTTAATTTCTATACAATCTAGCTGTCTTAGACTTTCCAAGACATTCGCAAATTTCAATATTCAAAGAAAAAAATTTTTGATTTCTGATGAAACTGAAAAAATTATCCATAATGGCAAAAAGGTCATTAAAAAATCAAAAAAGATAAATCAATTTCAACAACAATGGACACATACGCCGAGTTAGCACCGCAAAGAAAGTTAGAATCTGTTAATCTTTATATCGATAAGATTGCTGAACTAACGCAATAACTACTCTACTATTTACTCTACCTTTTATTATGTAGCATTCTAAAAACATTGATGTACCAACGTTTCTAACAGCTAAAATAGAAATTATTTAATCTTTTACAGACCTAAACTATTCCCCTATTTAGAATCTATTAATTCATATTTTATAAATTAATTAGTAGATATCTTTTTTAAAATCCTTGATATTTCGCTGTTTTTAGTCTAATTGAAATCTATACTTTCCAAACCAGATCTTAAGAAAGCTCGTAAAGCTAGCCAGTTCTCTAAAGGTTAAGAACTAGCTACAATACAGTATTTACAACACTTTATACTCAATGAAAATCAAAGAGCAAACTAGGAAGCTAGCCGCAGGTTGTTCAAAGAACTGCTTTGAGGTTGTAGATAAGACTGACGAAGTAAGTAACCATACCTACGGCAAGACGACGTTGACGTGGTTTGAAGAGATTTTCAAAGAGTATTATGGTTCACACCATGGGGTGTTTTTTTATGATTTTAAGCAAAATTCACACTTAATTGAAAGTTATTTAAATTAGATGAAAATTTATTTTTTGAAAAAGTGGGAAAACATTGATTCTAAGCGAATTTTGAATCATATTCGAATGGGAGTTTTTAAAATCATGTTTCAGTGGTAAAAGTACCAAACTGGATTCTCCATAGTAAAATGATATCTCCTGCTAGTGAATCATCTGCTAATAAGTTCATATTTCGCTTGGGAACGGGCTTGGGACTTAGGAGCCAAGTATCCAAATCTCGTTCAGGCGATATGAAGGGTTTGACTTGGTGTTCTTTATAAAATTTTTCTAAAATAGTATTCACGGATAGCATCTTTCAAACATTTATTTCCTATTCTAACAAATTTCTAAATACTTGAAGAAATTTATAGTCTGTCAAGTTTTTTTCTTGACACATGCCAGAAATCTGCTATAATAGAACATGTGCTAAATAGCTCAGCTATTTCACCGAAATAAAAAATTAAAGAAATGAGACTTTAAAAATGGCAGTTAAAATCCGTTTGACTCGTATGGGTTCTAAGAAAAAACCTTTCTACCGTATCAACGTAGCAGATTCACGTTCACCACGTGACGGACGTTTCATCGAAACAGTTGGAACTTACAACCCACTTGTTGCTGAAAACCAAGTAACTTTGAAAGAAGACCGCGTTCTTGCATGGTTGGCTGATGGAGCTCAACCTTCAGATACAGTTCGCAACATCCTTTCAAAAGAAGGTGTATTGAAGAAATTCCACGATTCTAAATTCTCAAAATAAGTTTAAAGTAGGTTGACAGATGGATACGATTGAAAATCTCATTATTGCGATTGTGAAACCCTTGATTTCACAACCAGATGCCTTAACTATCAAGATTGAAGATACACCAGAGTTTTTGGAATATCATTTGAATCTTGATCAAAGCGATGTGGGTCGTGTAATCGGTCGTAAGGGTCGCACTATTTCTGCGATAAGAACGATTGTCTACTCTGTCCCAACTGAAGACAAAAAAGTAAGAATCGTTATTGACGAAAAATAAGAAGAGCGGGACAAATGTCCAATGTCATTAAGTTA
>NZ_VMLA01000047.1:0-10023 GCF_013276425.1 Streptococcus sp. 3874
TAAGACTGACGAAGTCAGTAACCATATCTACGGCAAGGCGAAACTGACGTGGCTTGAAGAGATTTTCGAAGAGTATTAGAATGACTTTCTCTTGATTTGCTTGATAAAGTAGAAGATAAATCCTGCTACCATATAGGCAACAAAGATAATCAGACACCACTTGAATACGACATCCCAACCCTTGTTCACATTCAAAAAGAAGTAAGGGAAAGGATTATCCTTGGCATTTGGAATATTGAGTTTTAGAACCAAGCCATTAAAAAGAGCAAACATCATATACAGCAAGGGTAAAATGGTCCACACTGCTGGATCCCAAATCTTATATTGACCCTGTTTGTCAAAAAAGAGGGTATCCGCTAAAAACCAGATGGGAACGATATAGTGGCAAAGGAAATTTTCTAGGGTATAGAAATTAGTCGCAATGGGCGCTAAGAGGAAATGGTAAATCACACAGGTAATCATGATACTCATGGTGACCCCACCTTTTAAGCGCAAGAGACTTGGTCTTTGCCAGTTTTCACCTACACGGCTCATAACCTTTAAGAGATAGAGCGTAAAAATAGTTACTAATAGATTTGACAGAACCGTGTAATAGAGAAGCATCCCAAAACCACCATGCTTAGTAATTTCAAGATAAACTCCCGTAAAAGCCGCTAGAAACAAGAAGATACGGCTATAAAATACAAGTTTATAGTGCTTGGACATACTTAAATCTTCTTCACAAACTCTGATTTAAGTTTCATGGCACCGAAGCCATCAATCTTACAGTCAATATTGTGGTCACCTTCTACGATGCGGATATTTTTCACGCGCGTCCCTTGTTTCAAATCTTTTGGCGCACCTTTTACCTTCAAGTCCTTGATGAGAGTTACTGTATCACCGTCAGCCAATTTATTTCCATTGGCATCGATAGCAACAAGGCCCTCTTCTACATCTGCAACTTCAGCAGGATTCCACTCATAAGCACACTCTGGGCAAACCAGTAGGGCACCGTCTTCGTAGACATACTCTGAGTTGCATTTTGGGCAATTTGGTAGGTTGTTCATGGTTTCTCCTTATCATCATTCACTATTCTTTGAAAATCAAAATTTCTCGAACAGCAACTATTATACCCTAAAATCAGCATTTTGACAAATTTAGAAAAAAACCGATATCCATCTATCGGCTTTTCTACATTTACATTCTTTTTTCAGCTTCTGCTTTGATTTTTTCAACTACTTCTTGAATATTCAAACCAGTTGTATCAAGGTAGACAGCATCCTCTGCTTGTTTGAGAGGTGAAGTCTCACGATGACTATCCTTGTAGTCACGCGCAGCAATTTCCTTTTTTAGGGTTTCAAGGTCTGTTTCAATTCCCTTGGCAATATTTTCCTTGTAACGGCGCCCTGCTCTCTCATCAACAGAAGCTACTAGGAAAATTTTCAATTCTGCTTGTGGCAATACAACAGTTCCAATATCGCGACCATCCATGACAATCCCACCTTGCTGGGCAATTTCTTGTTGGAGAGAAACTAGTTTCTCACGCACTTCAGGAATTGCTGCAATAGCAGAAACATGATTGGTCACTTCATTTTCACGGATAGGATGGGTAATATCCACATCTCCTACAAAAACAAGCTGGTCTCCAGTTTCTGAACGTCCAAAGCTGATTGGATGCTGGTCCAACAAGGTTAGAAGGGCTCCGACTTCTTCAACTCCTAATTGGTTCTTAAGAGCCATATAGGTCGCTGCACGATACATAGCTCCTGTATCAAGGTAGGTGAATCCAAAATCCTTAGCAATAATCTTTGCGACCGTACTCTTACCGCTGGAAGCAGGACCATCAATAGCAATTTGAATTGTTTTCATATCGGCTCCTATTTTATTTTTATAACATCACCTGGATTAGCAAACCAAGATCCTGTAGCCATGTGCCCAGGATTCAAGGCCTCTAACTGAGCAATGGAGATTCCTGCACGAGCGGCAATAGCTGCTTCCCCTTCTCCTGCGAGAACTTTAATCGTTCCTTCAGGATTAGCAGCTTCTTCTGAACTACTAGAAGTAGATTCTGGCTCTGAACTCTGCTCAGGCTGAGAACTGCTTGAAGATGAGACTTGTACTACACTTGCATCAGAATCATGAAAGTCTTTTAAGGCTGCTGTGCGATTACTCCCCCCCGATGATAGATAGATGAGAACGATGACCATCACCACCACAATTACAAAGAAAATACTAGCTAGGATCGTCAAAATACGATTAGCCATCCTATCAGCCCCTCCGTGGTTTCGATGCCGACGCTCTGCTCTTGCTTCTTCTTGATCATAAATATCTTCTTGCCACGGTTCTTTTGCCATACCTTACTCCTTGTTTTTTTTTACTTTTCTTATTACAATATAAATATGAACATGAAAATCACACTTATACCTGAACGATGCATCGCCTGTGGGCTTTGCCAAACTTATTCTGACTTATTTGATTACCACGATAATGGAATCGTGCGTTTTTACGATAATCCTGACCAACTGGAAAAAGAAATTTCTCCTAGTCAGGATGTCTTAGAGGCTGTTAGAAACTGTCCGACACGTGCCTTGATTAAAAATCAACACTAATCTCTCATAGTAAATTGACAAGAACGTTTCACTCTTTCTAGTTTAGCATATTTCCATGTAAAATTATAGTCTTTTCACTTTATTTTTTTCTGTAAAATCAGGAAGGTCACTTTTTTCTTTGATAAGATAAAGTGGTCTTTTTTTAGTCTCTAAATAAATCTTACTGTAACTTAAAATCTAAATTTCTCAATGAGAATAGACCTCTACCATTCTATTTCCTTTACCCTTTTTACAAATTCATTCCACTCTTGTCTACAATCTTTAGATAGGCATATATCCGTATAATTGAACGATAAATCTTTAATATTCTTCCACCAATCAAAAGAATTTCCCGCTTCTTCTGTTTCTATTCTTTTGTTAACTACTTCAACAATTGTATTATCTATCTCTTCCTTGTCATCTAAACTTAGAAATCTCCATTCAATTCCATTTGTATAAATTACTTTTTTATACCATAAAAGGTCTCCAATAAGTTGTCCCATCTCTCCAGTTATATGTTCAAAACTGTTCGATATGGTTGATTTGATTTTTTCCTCTGTAATTAAACTATAATTTAAATTCTTAACTTCCACGCATCCTCGAAGTTCCTTCCATTCTTCAATTTTTATACTTTTCCTAGATTTGTTTTCATAAGTCTTATCTAAAATAACTATATCAGGAAAATTACTTAGACCATAATAAATTTGTCCCAAACCCCTTCTTTGTCTTCCGAAGACATATCTTTTTGATAAACTATCTTTTAAAGTTGGCTTAATTATATCAGCAACTAAAGGATACAGTTCAACCTCTACATAATTTTGTTTCTTTATTAGCCCGATTTCTTCAGTATAATCCTCTTTACTTAGCATAAAATAACCCTCCTGAATGTTTTATTTATTAAGTTATCGTCTTTGCAGTAAATTTATTCCACATAGTTCATTTATATCATGTCAAATCCCTAATTTTTTTAAAAATCACTCAAGTTCCAGACCAAAAGAATTATAATTACAAAAAAAGTGACTGCGCTAGATAACTCCTACTTTTTCATGATCTATGATAACTTTTTTCTTTGATCAGATAAAGTGGTCTTTTTTTGGTCTCTAGATAAATCTTACTGATATACTTGCCGAGAATCCCAATGGTCAAGAGTTGAATGCCTCCAAGAAAGAGAAGCACAGCCATCAGAGAGGTCCAACCAGATGTCGGATTGCCCAAAATGAGGGTCCGAACCACAACAAAAAAGGTCATCAGCAGAGAAAGAAAACAAGATAGGAGACCAGCTACAAAGGCTATAGTCAAAGGGAAATCTGAAAAATTAACAATCCCTTCAATGGAGTAAAAAAAGAGTTGCCTAAAACTCCAACTGGTCTTGCCAGCCTGCCTTTCGACATTTGGATAGTCCAGATAGTGGGTTTTAAAGCCGACCCAGGCAAAGAGTCCCTTAGAAAAACGATTGGACTCAGTCAAACTTAAAATGGCATCGACCACAGACCTTCTCATCATACGAAAATCACGGACACCCGACGGCAGAGCTACTGGGCTGATTTTTTGCATGAGGCGATAAAAGAGAACAGCACAGAAACTGCGAAAGAAGGGTTCTCCCTCCCGACTAGTTCTCCGTGTCCCAACGCAGTCCAAGTCTACATTTTTGTCTAGTACATTTTTCATCTCAAACAACATACTAGGAGGATCTTGGAGGTCTGCATCCATCACTACCACCAAATCTCCTGTCGCATATTGCAAGCCTGCATAAAGGGCTGCTTCTTTGCCAAAATTTCGAGAGAAAGAAATATAATGAACTGCCGGATTTTGCTCCCGATAGGCCTTTAAGAGTTCCAAGGTCCCATCACTTGATCCATCATCGACAAAGACATACTCGATTTCTGTTTCCAAATCTGGAAGTAAAGCTTCCAGAGCCTGATAAAAAAGAGGAAGTACTTCCTCTTCGTTTAAACAAGGGACGATGATTGAAATCATCATCTTAGTCTTCAAATCCATTTGGATGCTTGCTTTGCCAACGCCATGCGTCTTCACACATTTGGGTGATGTCGAGTTCTGCTTCCCAACCGAGTTCTGCTTTAGCTTTTGCTGGGTCTGAGTAGCAGGCAGCGATATCACCTGGGCGACGTTCTACGATGCGGTAAGGAATAGGACGTCCCACCGCTTTTTCCATGTTTTGGATAATTTCAAGAACTGAGTAACCTTTACCAGTTCCAAGGTTATAAACGTTTAGTCCTGAACCTTTTTGGATTTTTTTCAAAGCTGCAACGTGACCCTTAGCCAAATCGACAACGTGGATATAGTCACGAACACCTGTTCCATCTTCCGTATCGTAATCGTCTCCAAACACTTGCACTTGCTCTAATTTTCCAACGGCTACTTGAGTCACATATGGCAAGAGATTGTTTGGAATACCGTTTGGATTTTCTCCCAAATCACCACTCTCATGGGCTCCGATTGGGTTAAAGTAACGAAGCAAGACAACATTCCATTCTGAGTCTGCCTTGTAGATATCTATCAAAACTTCCTCTAGCATGAGCTTGGTACGACCGTATGGGTTGGTCACTGAAAGTGGGAAATCTTCCAAGATGGGCACTGTGTGCGGATCCCCGTAAACTGTCGCAGAAGAACTGAAAATGATGTTTTTACAGTTGGCTTCTTCCATAGCTTTCAAAAGGCTAACAGTTCCAGCGATATTGTTGTCATAATAGGCAAGAGGGATACGAGTAGATTCACCGACAGCCTTCAAGCCAGCAAAGTGAATGACCCCTGTTGGTTCTTCTTGTTTGAAAATGTCACGAAGAGTATCTATATCACGGATATCTGCCTCATAGAAAGGTACTTCAACTCCTGTAATTTTCTCAACAACTTCTAAACTTTTGCGATTGCTGTTGACAAGGTTATCCACCACAACAACCTGATGACCTGCTTGGATTAACTCAATAACAGTGTGGGTTCCGATAAAACCTGCTCCACCCGTTAGCAAAATCTTTTCTTGCATCTTAATTCCTCGATTCTCGGATTATTTTTTCTTATTTTACCATTTTTGATAGGGAATGTCATTTGCCATCCTAGAGGGTAAGATAAAATTTCAGTAAAATGCTTATACTCTTCGAAAATCTCTTCAAACAACGTCAGCTTCGCCTTGCCATGGGTATGGTTACTGACTTCGTCAGTTCCATCCACAACCTCAAAACAGTGTTTTAAGCTGACTTCGTCAGTTCCATCCACAACCTCAAAACAGTGTTTTAAGCTGACTTCGTCAGTTCTATCCACAACCTCAAAACAGTGTTTTAAACTGACTTCGTCAGTTCTATCCACAACCTCAAAGCAGTGCTTTAAGCAGCCCGCTGCTAGTTTCCTAGTTTGTTTTTTGATTTTCATTGAGTATTATTCGCTTTTTACCGGTTTGACATAGTTTTCAATTGGGTAGTTTTCAGGGTTCAAAGTCAACTCCTTGCCTTTGACCAATTGAGCTAGGTGGTAACCAATAATAGGACCAGTTGTGAGGCCTGATGAACCTAGTCCACTAGCAGCGTAGACACCTGCCAATTCTGGCACTGGCCCAAAGAAAGGAGAGAAATCACTAGTATAGGCACGGATTCCCACACGCTCAGCCCTTGAAGTCGCTCTAGCTAAAACTGGATAGTGAGGTAAGGCTGCCTCCTCCATTTGCTGGAGCAAGATTTCATCTACCGTCAAATCAAATCCCATATCATTTTCATGGGTAGCACCTAGGGACAATTTGCCACCTGCAAAAGGAATCAAATCCCATTCCCCTTCTGGCATGACAACAGGGTAAAATTCCATGTCTTGGGCCAGCTGATAATCTCGGAGCTGTCCTTTCTGAGGACGGACATCCACAGCATAACCCAAGGGTTCTAACATATCCCCCAACCAAGCTCCCGTCGCCAAAATAACCTGCTCAAACTCCTCTTCACCAATCTGGTAGCCTGATGCTAACGGTGTCAGAGTCACTTTTTCTTTGACCAGCTTGACATGACTGGATTCCAGCAAATGAGTCACTAAAAGTTGGCCATCTACTCTCGCTCCACCAGAAGCATAGAGCAGACGGTCAAATCCCTGCAAACCAGGGAATAATTCATTAGATGATGCTTGGTCCAGAATGGCTAATTGCCCTATCAAGGGAGATTCTTCTCTGCGCTGGAGGGCTAATTCATAGAGTTCTTCCAACTTGGATTCATCCTTTTTCAGGAGAAAGACTCCCGAACGATGGTAAAAGTCGATTTCTTGCCCTGATTTCTCTAAATCAGCTAATAAATCCACATAAAAATCAGCCCCCAAGCGCGCCATTTTGTACCAAGCTTTATTGCGGCGTTTGGAAAACCAAGGACTGATAATTCCTGCTGCAGCCTTGGTAGCCTGACCTTGTCCATGGTCAAAGACGGTTACCTCTAGGTCACTTTCTTTCGAGAGGTGGTAGGCAGCTGTTGCCCCCACAATTCCTGCTCCAATAATGGCAACTTTTTTCATTGTTATAATTTATTCCTTTTGTTTCACTCAAGGCACAACACAGAATAAAAAAGTTTTGTGCCCTTTATTTTGTTTTATACTAGACCTCCATACTATCTTATTCTTTCCAATAATTATCTATCTAAGAGATTATCCTATTCTTAATTGTCAATAAGTTCACCCAGTCCTCTGGAAGACCGTAGTGTCTCAAATCAACTTGTTCTCTACTTCCTTCTTCTAGTAAATTTTGTATTTTTTATTCCAAAAATTCTGGGTTTCTAGGGACATGGACAAAATAAGATGTCTCATTGCTATAAAATAAATAAATAAATAATGTCTTATCATCATTCTCTGAGTTTGTCTCCAATAACTCCTTATCAGAATGATGAAGAGCAGGTAAGGTATGGTGTAAGCGTTCATATAATCTGCCATTATATGAGCATATATTTCTAAGATATCGAAGTGCATTACACCAGGACAATAAGATTTTAGCTGGAATTTTATCATCCTTATACAAGAGCAAACTAATATAAGCAGCAACCTTATTTCGATAACCTGGTTGTAAGGCGACAAGAAATGATGATATATTTCCAAATGTCATTAAACGAAAAACAGTCCAAGGCAACACAACACCATATTGTCTAATCTGATTCTTTACTATGGAATCATCTTGTTTTTCAAAAATAAACCGCGATAAATGATACTTTGTTTTCAAGACAGTATCCTGACGTTTAGGGTTATCCTTGCAGTATTTAGATTGTTCAGAAAAATATAAATCATCGTCTTCAAAAATATAAATAGTTTTTTGGTATCCAAGCGTCAGAGCATCAGCGGTACTCTTTTTCAAAAAGACTTCAATTCTCTCCAATATTTCTTGAAGGAAATTTCTAAGGTAACTATCAAATAAGTAGGCTTACTTAGCTAAAATATACTGACGATTAACCAATTTACCATAAATCTACGCAATCCTTTTTATAAAATTCATCATCAACATTATATGAAAAATCCCAATGAGATTTATCTTTCATATGTTGATACAATTCTTCTTCTGTCAGTGCAGGTTCAATCGCCATTTTTAACGTAGTAGGTGCTAACACAGGATTATAAACTAATCGTATTTTATCAACTATATCAATATTTCAAGGAATATATTCCTTGAAATTTGTTAATTCAAATATGGCAACATTCATTCTAACAGTCTCCACTATATGAAAAAAGGTCACCTAGTTATACATTGCTGCACCTTTGATGACTTCTAATCTACCTAGATTATACCACAATAATCCCTATTAATCAATAGAAATATTTTTTAAGTGTAGTATATTGAGCCTAGAATAGTAGGCTACGGATTCTAAAATATTTCTAGAAATTAATTTGACTTTCTCAATCTCTTTGTTCATATCTTATTTCAATCTACTATATATGATATACGTATGGTTGGTTATGGAGAGCACAATCATCTGACAAAACCAAGTGATAGAGAGCGCTTACATCAACTCCTAAAGAAAGATGGATAGAAAGACGCTTTTCAACTTCTTTCTATCCATTACTTCCTTCAAGAGTCCACACCAGCAATTTTCAGTTCCATTTCATGAACTATCTTACTTGTTTCGTGTTTCTTCTTTATCTTACTCTACCATCAAAGACTTCTACTTGTACTAGAGGAGGAAGCATTCCCATTTAAAAGACGGTGTCCTGTTCCCAGAACCACTTCCCCACTAGAAGCTGGTATATTCCCACTACAGGTTTGCGACTAACTTTTCCTATCGTCATTATCCAGCAATGTAGTAACTTCTATGGTCGCCTGCGATATTTCAACATGTCGCTTATCTTAGCTGAGCAAGAATCGCTTTGAGTTTCTCAATCAACTCGTCTTCTGTGTGGTCAGACTCTTTCTCATTGGCTAGGAAAGCAACTGCTTGAGCGAGAGCTTCTCGTGCTTGGTCGAGAACTTTCGTATCCACATTTGTAGAATCCAATTCTGCTTCAAGCTTGCTTAGTTCCTTGACCAATTTCTTGAGTTCTGACTCTTTCTTACGACGCGCGATGAGGAAGAGAAGGAGCCCAAGAAGGGCAAGTAGACTGCCAATCATTACTACATATGAAAATTCAGTAGTTGTCTGACTATCGTCTTTCATCTGATCTTTTTCTTGATTTTGCTGGTCTTCTTTCACACCTTTTAAGGAGTCTATTACCTCTCTCACTCTTCTAACAATATCACGCAAATCGGACTCTGTCAAACTTTCGTCATTAAGAGCTTGTTTAATCTCTGTAAGAAGAGCTTTAGCTGACTCAAGCATTGTACTATCTATATCATCCAAATCTTTCAAACGACTTTCCAATCCTTCAACCAATCGAGCAAGCTCAGACTTGTCAACAGGACGAGTCTCGTTAGGAGTCACTGTAGTTCCTGAATTGTTTGGAGTGCTTGTAGAAACTGGCGTTTCTTGAGTCGAAGTGCTTGCTTGTGCCTGTCCAACAGTAGACGATGGAGTAGTAAGGGTCGTATTGCTACTATTGTCAGTTGTCACACCAGGGGCTGGAGTATTGCCTCTGTTATCTGGTGTCACACTATTGCTATTGCTGCCAGCAGGGTTGGTAGTAGCTCCATTGTTGGTGTTGCCACTGTTGCTAGTATCAGTACTATTATTACCAGATTTTTTCTCTACGGTTTCTGTCGATGGAATTTCTTTAGTTGTTCCATCTGGTAATGTGACAGTTACGTCTCCATTGTCTTTTACAACTACGTTGGTGGCTGTTGGGTTAGCTTTCGAAACGGCTTCTTTAACTTTGGCTTTTTCGGCTTCTGTTAAATGCGCTGGGTCTGCTACTGGCGTTACCTCTACCTTAGATTTCTCTACGGTTTCTGTCGATGGAATTTCTTTAGTTGTTCCATCTGGTAATGTGACAGTTACGTCTCCATTGTCTTTTACAACTACGTTGGTGGCTGTTGGGTTAGCTTTCGAAACGGCTTCTTTAACGT
>NZ_VMLA01000048.1:0-31450 GCF_013276425.1 Streptococcus sp. 3874
AAACACTGTTTTGAGGTTGGAGATAAGACTGACGAAGTCAGTTACATATACCTACGGTAAGGTGAAGCTGACGTGGTTTGAAGAGATTTTCGAAGAGTATTAAAAGATCAAACGCAAGACTGCAATTAAGACCACTCCAAAGAGAACCGTACCGACTAGATTGCGGTAGCGAAAGGCTACCCAAGCCGTTGGAAAGACTGCTAAGAAGTCCAGCCATTTAATTTGAGGAAGGCTCCCAACCTTACCTGTCACTACGCTTGAAAGAATCAAGGCAAAGATAATAGAGACGGGCAAGAACTTCAAAAAACGCTCAACGATTGCAGGCAAACCCTTATACTTGACCAAGATGAAGGGAATCATACGGGGAATCCAAGTCACCAAGCCAGAGAAAATAACTGCTAATAAAAGATACTTACTGACCATCTAAAACCACCCCCATGCTACAACCTAGCAAGGTCGCAAACAGAACAGCTAGCGACTGAGACACCACTGTCAAAAGTAAAAAGAAGGACACCGCAACAGCTGCTAGGATAATGAGCAGATTGCGGACGGGAATCCGTCTTTGCATAATCTGGAATTGCGAAGCAAAAATGCCGATGAACATCCCAACCAGGGCAAAATCCAAGCCAAAGATTTCTGGATTTGGTAGCAGGCCACCCAGAGCCGTTCCGACCACTGTCCCAACAAACCAAGCCACATAACTGTTGAGATTGTTCCCGTGCATCCACATAGGATTGACCTTGTCTGCATGGGCCAACTCGCCCATCAAGACGCCATAGGTCTCATCTGTCAAGATACTAGACATACCGATATTGTGCCAGAGACTAGTATGACGAAAATAGGTCGACGCATGCAAACTCAACAAAAAGAGACGCAAATTGATCAAAAAAACCGTCATAGCAATAGCTGCCACAGGTGCTTGAACCGCAATCAGGGCCAACATGGCAAACTGGGCACTCCCAGCATAAACAAAGAGGCTCATCAAGCCCATCTCAATAGGTGTCACATAGGGCGCACCGATAATCCCACAGGCCAGTCCGATACTGACATAACCAAGGGCCGTTGGCATGGCTGCCTGCGCCCCCTCCCAAAATCCTTTTTCTTTCATTTTTCTCCTCATATTGTTTTAATAAATGGGCTGAAAAGGTTCCAGCCACAGCATGGACTATTATAACACATTCAGGAAAGAGAAAAAAGTCTGCTGATTTTGACCATCATAAAAAGACTGGCAATTCAGTCTCAAACATATATTATACAAATTCTCCGCTAAATACTTTCACGGATATTCAGAAGCATGAAAAAGGCAACTAGAAGAAATAGTAATAAAACAAAGCTAACTGCCAGAGTTCCAAAGCTAGTAGCAATGGTTACCAAAGCTATTGTAAATAAGCTAGGTAAAACAACCGTAATAGCCCCGATAGAAGATTGAACTGCTCCCATTGACTCCTCAGGTATTTGTTTAAAAACGAGTTCTTGCAATCTAGGAGAGAGAACACCTGCGAAAAAGGCATCCAAGGCACTAAAGATGAGAATCCAGTCAAAACGAACTGTGGCAAATCCTACTAGAAGAAGCAACTGGATGACAAGTGAGGCATAGAGAGCTGTTTTTATAGAAATCATATTTTTCAGATAGCCACTTACAAGGCTTCCGACAATAAGGGCTGACAGTTCAAAAGTGGATAGCAAGGCAAGAGATTGACCTGTTTGTAAATTCAAAAAGGGTTGATTTCTCAAAAACAGAGTAGAAACAGGAACTGTAACATTTATCACTGCTTGACTAATAGAAATAATAAACAAAACCAAGAGCACCTGATTCATCTTCCATATCAATTTCGATGACTGGACCAAATGCTGGCAAAAGGATTTTACAGAGAGTCCTTCTTGATAGCTAATCGTTTTTTCTACTTTCAAGAGGTCATTTTTTATGAAGAGGATACCTAAAAATGCGATTAAAAAGGTAAGAGCGTTCAGTAAGGAAATAAACTGGATGGATAGAATACCTAATAAGACTCCTCCTAGAATATTACTGATTGTTTTCACTAAACTAACAGTTGACTGTTTAAATCCAATAGCTTCTGCCAAATGGTCTTGCCCAATAATTCTAATGAAAATCGGAGTGAGCATGGCGCCTGAAAAATAACTCAATGTGTCAGACAAGAGGTTAATCAGACAAATAAAGGCTACTAGTACTAAGGAAAAGGACTGCCCTGAAAGTGATAAAGAAACGATAGAGTAAAGCAAAAATTTTGCAAAACTAATGACTGTGTATTTCAAGACACGATGATGTTGAAAATCCGCCAAAACTCCCAGAAAGATTTGTAGAACTTGAGGAAGGGTTTCTGAAATCGTGATAAGTAAAATCGCCAGAGGAGCAAAAGAAGCATCTGCCACATAATTCAAAAAGGCCAGATAAAAAATCGTATCCCCAACCGTTGAAATCCACTGGTTGACAGTTAATTGCCTAAAATCTCTATTTTGAAGAAATACTTTCATTATAACTCCTTTTTAAATTCCAGTTAGAATTTTTATTCCAAAACATCCTAATAAATCCTGTATGCCCAGTCTATCCCATATCATATAGATAGCCTACACAGCCTTTTTCACTGCACACCTCATCATGTCTTTAGCTACTAACCAGATCCTAGTGCAATAACATCAAAATCTGACCAATACCATTGTAGACTATGTGCAGTCCAATAGGCCAATAAATGGACTTGGTTACTCTAAACAAGACTGCAAATATGAGACCGCCACCCATATATACGAAAAAGTCTGTCAAGACCCAACCATGACTACTAATGTGCAAAATTCCAAATAATATAGCTGATCCAAGTACATCCAATCCCCATTTCTTCCCTTTTTCCAGAGCAGTCATCACTAATCCACGATAAATCATGTCTTCAAAAATGGGACCTGCAATCACAGGATAAAAAAAATACATCAAAAATGCCGTATCTCCTGTAAAAGTAGGAGTAGCATGTTGATAAGAAATTGCATTTCGAGTAGGTGGAAAAAGAGAAAAGGTAACCCTATTCCAAAGGAACAACAAAAGAAAAGCTAAGACACAATAAAACAAATAAGACCAGCGAAACTTCTTACTGTTAATTCCTTGCCATTTTCCTGACTTAACCATAGCAAAAAAAGCAATAAAAACGACAAGAAAATGCAACATCATATCCGACAAATAATAGCCAAAGTCAGATAGCCTAAGAGCAAAGTCGCTAGATAAAACCAGACCACTAAGGTACTGATAAGCAAGGACGAGTAGAATCGCTATAAAAAAATAGTATCTTGAAGTTATCTTTCCCATTTTATTTTCTCCTATATATGAAATAAAAATAGCCCCTACCCAAGAAAAAGGCAAGGGCTTTAAACATCAATAACGACGTCTAGTCTCAGGAGCTGGAGGAGCAAAGTTAAAGTAGTTTTGCCATAGACCGCCCATTCCACCAGATCCCAATGGAGGATATGACCTTCCTCCATAAACTGTCTCCAACTCAGCTTCTGTCAATTCCATTGTTTCTGCAAATTGTAAATTTAACATCTTTTACACTCCTTCAATTATCTTCATTTGTAAACCACTTCTGCGACCTAGGATTTGCTTCAAATGTTTTACAAGGACAGTATAACACGGAAATTGACTTATTTTAGAAAATCGCATATTTGATATTTTTTCTTATAGAAATTTCAGATTTGCGATTTTGGTAGATTTGATTATTTCCCTGGTATAATAAAGTTATTACTAACAAGGAGGGATATAATGATGAAAAAAAGAAAAATCCAACTGATACTCCTGCTTATTTCGGAGTGGGTTATCGTCTTCCCGTTTCTAATTAATCGATAAGTTCTTTGTATTGCTGAAAACGCAATTCGAAGAGGGCTAGCAATTGTGGATTTTCTAATACTTGCAGAGATTGGATAAAGTGTTCAATCTCTTTTTGATTGCTTCCTTTGGTTTGAAGAAAGACACTCATTTTCTTTAAAAATTGCCACGATACTTTCTCAAAAACATCGTACGGACGCAACATGCTCTCCAACTCGGCTTCGAAGATTGGGATGTATGAGAAAAGTTTTCGCTCCATGAGTTCTGATAAGATATTTAAGAGTCCTTGCTTCATATACAACCGATTATGTACCAACTCCTTAAATTCTTTAGACTTCTCAATTAAAGCGGTCGATAAAAAGATCAAATCTTGATTGCTCAAGAAGGGCATGGTATTGCAAAAGAGATAGAGTTCAAACCAGGTCCAAGACTCGATAGCATAGAGATAGCTGGTCAAAAATTCGCTATCCTCCTCTGTTAGCAGATAGCTCTTATTTAAGGAATGGATGGCATTTTTAATCACAATGGCATTCAAACGACGATAGGTCTCTGCCATCTGTTCTTGCTTGATTTTCTCCAATAGTTGCTCTAAGCCAGCGATATCTTGGTGGGCAAAGCGATCCACAACCTTTCGACCGATTCGCATATGTGGAGATTCTTGATAGTTGTTGAGCTTGTGCCCAAACTCATCAAAATTCATATTGATCCCTTGAATGGCTAATATGAGCTTATCAGCAGACAACATGGACTGCCCTAGCTCAAACTTGGACAACTGAGAAGCTGTTAGCCCGTCACAAGCCACATCTGACTGCTTGAGCTTTCTAGCCAGGCGCAGTTCCTTGTAAAATTCCCCCAATTCCATTTTTTCAATCATCCTACCACCTCCTAGCTTTTGCATATTATATCATTATTTGTGTTCATTTGTCAAAATATTCTGATAGTTAGAAAAAATAAAAAAGCCAGCCTTAAGCTGACTCTTTATTCTATGGTATCAAAAGCGAGGCTTGGTTTGGCATTGAGGTCCAAGTTTGCAAAGTTTTCTTTGTTCCACTCGCTGACACTGGCATAAGCAATCATACCTGCATTGTCTCCGCAGAGACGCAGAGGTGGAATGATGACATTGACATCTGTGATTTCAGTTGCTAGGCGTTCTCTGAGACCTTTATTGGCTGCCACGCCACCTGCCACGACAAGGGTTTTAACAGGGTATTTCTCCAAAGCCTTCTTGGTTTTAGCCATGAGAATATCCAGTACAGCTGCTTGGAAGGAAGCACACAAATCCTCTGTAGACAGACTTTCTCCCTTTTGCTCGGCATTGTGGTGAAGATTGATAAAGGCAGATTTCAAACCTGAGAATGAAAACTCCAGATTATCCTCCTTAATCATGGCACGAGGGAAATCATAAATATCCTGCCCCTGATGAGACAACTCGTCAATCTCACGACCTGCAGGATAGGTCAAGCCCATGACGCGGCCGACCTTATCATATGCCTCACCAACCGCGTCATCTCGTGTCTCCCCAACAATCTTGTAATCGCCAGCCTCAGAAACATAGACCAACTCTGTGTGCCCACCACTGACTAAAAGGGCTAGCAAGGGAAACTCCAAAGGCTCCACACTCTGAGCTGCCATGAGGTGCCCAGCCATGTGATTAACAGGAATCAGTGGAAGTCCGTGAGCCCAAGCAAAGGCCTTGGCAGCTGACAAACCAACTAGCAAGGCTCCGACCAAGCCTGGTCCGTAGGTAACCGCAACAGCTGTCACGTCCTCTTCGGTAATCCCTGCTTCTGCCAATGCCTCCTCGATACAGGCTGTAATGACCTCGACATGGTGACGACTGGCTACTTCGGGCACTACGCCACCAAAACGTTTGTGACTCTCAATTTGACTAGCAATGACATTGGACAAGAGCTCATCGTCGTTTTTCAAGACGGCGACACTGGTCTCATCACAGGATGTCTCAAATGCTAAAATATATCTATCCTTCATCTATTTCTCTCTTCATGATGATGGCGTCTTCGACTGGGTCATGGTAGTAGGCTTTTCGCTCAGCGATGACCGCCATTTTTTCTTTCTTGTAAAATGCTTGCGCTCGTTGATTTGACTTTCTGACTTCGAGGAAAATCTCCTTGTCTGTCGGCAATTGAGCAAACAAGGCTGACGCAATCCCCTGACCCTGATAGTCTCCTTTAACAGCGATTTGCAAGACTTCTGCCTCAAAGATATTTTCCTGCACAGCTAGAAATCCAATCACTTCTGCCCCATCATAGGCCAGAGCATACCAAGTCTGGTCTTGGAATAGGTCAGCTTGGATTTGTTCCAGCGTCCAAGGACTGACTGGGTAAACAGCTATCATAACAGCGTAGATGGCTTTAGCTAGATTAGGCTGCTGTTGGATTCGTTTGATTTCTATCATAGGCGTTTAATGTAAGACTCACCAGACTCTGTGTGGTTCTTAAGCCAGTTTTCCTCAGCCTCAACACGTTTGAGGTAATTCGGCACAAAATCATGTAAGGAGTCTGCTTTCTTGTCCCAAGCCAAAAGTGCTAGATTAGCTGCATTAGGCAGGGTTTCTTTGTAATTAGTCCTTGGCAAGTGTTCTTGAATCTGCTCAACAAAGGGGACAACTTCTCCGACAAAGGTTACCTGACTAGCACCCTTGATTAGCTCGATGACTCGCTCAAAGGGCAGGTGCGCTTCTGGCATGACAGGTTTAGCATTTTCATAAAATCCTGCATAAACATTATTGCGACGCGCATCCATCAAAGTGACGAACAAACCTTCTTGTTGGTATGGCACCAGAGCCAAGAGGCTAGACATACCAACTAACTCAATGTTCAGAGTATGAGCCAGCGTCTTAGCAGTGGCTACCGCGATTCGCAAGCCTGTGTAGCTACCTGGCCCTTCTGCCACCACGATTCGGTCCAAATCCTTGGGTGTCCAATCCAAACTCGCCATCAAAAAATCGATGGCAGGCATGAGGGTAATGCTGTGATTTTTCTTGATATTAATCGTCGTCTCGGCAAGAACCTGCTTGTCCTCTAAAATAGCCAGAGAAAGAGCCTTGCTAGACGTATCAAAAGCTAATACTTTCATAACACATTCCTATCTTTTTGTCTGCTTACTATTATACTACAAAAGCTGGCACATGGGAATTTTCTTTATCCCCAAACAAGAGTGCCCTCACTTAACTAAAAATAATTTAAAAAAATGTTCACTTTTCCTTTTCTTTTACGAATATAAAAGTGAACAAGAAAAAAGGAGGAAAGTTCAATGACAAATTTTGACGTTCTTGACAATCAATTTTTATCCTTATCTGAAAATGAATTATCAGATATTGATGGCGGTCTCGCTCCCTTGGTTATCTTTGGAGTAGCAGTATCTTGGAAAGCTATTGCAGGTGGAACAGCACTTATAGGTTCTGGTTTGGCAGCTGGTTATTTTTTAGGAGGAGATTAATATGATGAAAGATTTGAACAACTATTGTGAAATTTCTACTAAGGAATTGCAAGAAATAAAGGGTGGCTTTGGTGTAGGTGTTGGTATCGCTTTATTTATGGCAGCTTATACCATTGGAAAAGACCTTCGTAAAAAGTTTGGTAAGTCATGCTAGATAAGAAACACATTTTTAGAAGGATAAATTTTATTGTCTTCATCTCTTACAGTTTGCTCAGCATTCTCAATGATTTAAACATGACTACTATCCCTTTACCAATTGATCTATCTGTTTGTATTGTTTTATTTTTATGCTTCAACTCTATTTTTGAGCAGAACAATGACTCCCATAAAAATAATAAGCTCTGAAAATTCCATTGTCATGTCATTTTAGAAAAATGCAAAGACCACCTCATCTTGATAGATGGGGTGGAATTTTCGTGTCATAAATTTACTATCTTTTGCCACCAAACAAAAACGCCCCAGCATGAGCAGGGCATCTAAGCATTTAATCCAAAGTAAAATACAAACCAAACGACATAGGTTACGAGGAGAAGAAAAAGCGAGTAGAGAGTCACAAAGGTAATTTTCCACAAGAACTTGGTTTGTCGTCGTTCCAGTTTGGTAAATAGAAGATTACCCGCATAAACGCAAGCAACAAAAACAATAAAAGCTACCAAGCGAGCTCCGATAGCAAAAGCAAATAAGTTATACATAGAGCAACCTCCTTAGTTTAAATTTATCTTAATAAGTAAAGTGAAATATTGCATAAGTATCCATTTTTAATATCGCAAATATATTTTTTAAAGACATAAACACATCTACAAGCGCCTATAAACAGAAACCTTAAAAGATAAGTTAAAACTTATAAGATAAGATTCTGTTCATAGACACCAATACTCATATCAACACTTTTACGTAACAACTCATATTTTACAAAAACTTGGTCTTATACGAATCTAGAAAATAGAACCACAGCTGCTCTTGCATATGCTCCTTTAGTTGTATTCCAAGCATTATTTGCTACAATAGGAGATAATCTTATTAGGAATGCGGCATTGCAACTTCTATTATCTGCTAAAAATCCCTTAAAACACTTATCATGATAGAAACAAGCCATATCTAAATCATCAATAGCTGGAATAGAATATCCATTATTTCCCATAACCACAATAATTACCATAAGAGCCTATAGGAAAAAGAGAGCGATCCATTCTAGCCAAATCAGTTGACTCTCCGTTAGTCTCTATATCCGTTACGATTTCGTTTAAAACACGCCTACCTCCAAAGCTTCATTATCTAAACCAAGCTCCTCTGCTTTATCTAATCTAACTACAGGGAAAGCATGTTCATTCAATTCGGTAACTTTATCCAATTCAGAAGTATCTATAAAGTTAAACATAATATCAATAGCACTAAACAATATAGTTTCCGAATTATTTCCTTTCCAGCTTATACTATTTCTTTCTATTATTATAGCATATACTTTTTGATATTGCAAGCGTTTACCAAAGAAATCGTCCCATGACTTTCTCGTTTCCGTCTTTTACTAATTTTTCATTTTGTGGTATAATTGAAATAATTGTAACGAATCAAGGTCAATCTAGACACAAAATGGAATGAAATCAAGCAAATCTATGCTAAAAGTTTGGAATAAGCTGACCTGTAAAATAGAAAGGAACTATATGATTTACAAAGTTTTTTATCAAGAAACAAAAGAACGTAGCCCACGTCGTGAAACAACACGCGCACTATACCTAGACATCGATGCCAACTCAGAACTTGAGGGCCGTATCGCTGCTCGCCAACTTGTCGAAGAAAATCGCCCAGAGTACAATATCGAGTATATCGAACTCTTGTCTGACAAATTGCTAGATTACGAAAAAGAAACTGGCGCCTTCGAAATCACGGAGTTCTAATATGGCCTATACTCTTAAACCTGAAGAAGTCGGCGTTTTTGCCATCGGTGGTCTGGGAGAAATCGGGAAAAACACATACGGGATTGAATACCAAGATGAGATTATCATCGTCGATGCTGGGATTAAATTCCCAGAAGATGACTTGCTGGGTATCGACTATGTCATTCCTGACTACTCTTACATCGTGGACAATATCGACCGCGTCAAGGCTGTTTTGATTACACACGGACACGAGGACCACATCGGTGGGATTCCTTTCCTGCTAAAGCAAGCAAATGTCCCTATCTATGCTGGACCACTTGCCTTGGCTTTGATCCGTGGGAAGCTCGAAGAACACGGCCTCTTGCGCAACGCCAAACTTTACGAAATCAACCACAACACTGAGTTGACCTTTAAAAATCTCAAGGCAACTTTCTTTAGAACGACTCACTCTATTCCAGAGCCTTTGGGAATTGTCATTCATACTCCTCAAGGAAAAATCGTCTGTACGGGTGACTTCAAGTTCGACTTTACTCCAGTTGGAGAACCAGCAGACTTGCACCGTATGGCAGCCCTTGGCGAAGAAGGCGTACTCTGTCTCCTGTCTGACTCAACAAATGCGGAAGTGCCAACCTTTACCAACTCTGAAAAAGTCGTTGGCCAGTCCATCATGAAGATTATCCAAGGTATTGAAGGACGTATCATCTTTGCATCCTTTGCTTCAAATATCTTCCGTCTCCAACAAGCAACAGAAGCCGCTGTTAAGACTGGACGTAAGATTGCGGTCTTTGGTCGTTCGATGGAAAAGGCCATTGTCAACGGAATTGAGCTTGGCTACATAAAAGCTCCAAAAGGAACCTTTATCGAGCCAAATGAAATCAAAGATTACCCTGCAGGCGAGGTTCTCATCCTCTGTACAGGTAGTCAGGGTGAGCCGATGGCAGCCCTCTCTCGTATCGCCAACGGAACCCACCGTCAGGTACAACTCCAACCAGGTGATACCGTTATCTTCTCTTCAAGTCCTATCCCTGGAAACACGACTAGCGTCAACAAACTAATTAACATCATTTCTGAAGCTGGTGTCGAAGTTATCCATGGTAAAGTGAACAATATCCATACCTCTGGACACGGTGGCCAGCAAGAGCAAAAACTTATGCTCCGCTTGATTAAGCCAAAATACTTCATGCCTGTCCACGGTGAATACCGCATGCAAAAAGTCCACGCTGGACTAGCGGTAGATACTGGTGTTGAGAAGGACAATATCTTTATCATGAGCAATGGTGATGTGCTTGCCCTTACTGCTGACTCAGCTCGTATTGCAGGTCATTTCAACGCCCAAGACATCTATGTCGATGGAAATCGTATCGGTGAAATCGGCGCAGCTGTCCTCAAAGACCGTCGTGATCTATCTGAAGACGGTGTCGTTTTAGCAGTCGCAACTGTTGACTTCAAGTCGCAGATGATTCTATCTGGTCCAGACATCCTCAGCCGAGGCTTTGTCTACATGAGAGAGTCTGGCGACTTGATTCGCCAAAGCCAACGCATCCTCTTCAATGCCATTCGTATCGCACTGAAAAACAAGGATGCTAGCGTGCAATCTGTCAATGGTGCCATTGTCAACGCTATTCGCCCCTTCCTCTATGAAAATACAGAACGTGAACCGATCATCATCCCAATGATCCTCACACCAGATGAAGAATAAATCATAAAACAGCCCCGATTTTCGGAGCTGTTTTTCTCTATGCTTTCTTTTGAGATTAAAACTCAATAAAAATCGAAATCAGACTAGAAGGCTAGGCGAAAGCATAACTTGAGTTAGCTCTCATAGTTCGGAGAACTATGAGAGGCTGGAGATGAATCAAATCCAAGCTTTGAACTCATTCGTAAGAAGCCGACGACGTATCATTTTGATTTTTGAAGAGTTTTAGAAATACTACGATTTTTACCTTCCAAATACACCATCAAAATAGAAATGTCTGCTGGATTTACTCCCGAAATACGGCTGGCTTGGCCGATGGTTTCTGGATTGATGAGTTTGAACTTCTGACGGGCTTCTGTCGCGATAGAGTCAATGTCATCCCAATCAATATTGGCTGGAATGCGTTTTTCTTCCATACGTTTCATCTTAGCAACCTGGTCCATGGCTTTGGAAATATAGCCTTCGTACTTGATTTCTGTTTCAATCAATTCGATAATCTTGTCATCCAAGTCCTCTGCAGCTGGTCCGATGAAGGCCACCACATCTTGGTAAGAAACTTCTGGACGGCGAAGGAACTCCTTGGCTGTCACTGCATCTGTCAACGGCTTGAAGCCCATCTCCTCAACCTTGGCATTGGTTTCCTTGACTGGCTTGAGTTTGATGCTGTCTAGGCGTTTCATCTCATTTTCAAATTGATTTTTCTTGATTTCAAAGCGAGTCCAGCGTTCATCATCCACAAGACCAATCTCACGGCCCATCTCAGTCAAACGCATATCAGCATTGTCATGGCGGAGAATGAGGCGGTATTCAGCACGACTGGTCAAAAGGCGATAAGGCTCAATCGTTCCCTTGGTCACCAAGTCATCAATCATCACCCCGATATAACCGTCACTGCGCTTCAAAATCAACTCAGGTTTACCTTGGATTTTCAGAGCCGCATTGATCCCAGCGATAATCCCTTGGCCTGCTGCCTCTTCATAACCTGACGTTCCATTAGTCTGACCAGCAGTGAAAAGTCCGGAGATTTTCTTGGTTTCCAGAGTCGCACGCAACTGGTGTGGCAAGACCATATCGTACTCGATGGCATAACCTGTTCGCATCATCTCTGCATTTTCCAAACCTTTGATAGAATGAACCAGCTCACGTTGCACATCTTCAGGTAAACTGGTTGAGAGGCCTTGGACATAGACTTCCTCTGTATTGCGCCCTTCTGGCTCTAGGAAAAGTTGGTGGCGTTCCTTGTCTGCAAAGCGCACAATCTTGTCCTCAATCGACGGACAGTAACGAGGGCCCACTCCCTTGACCACACCTGTAAACATAGGCGCACGGTGGAGGTTATTTTGGATAATCTCATGACTGGTACCATTGGTATAGGTCAACCAGCATGGCACTTGATCTTTGACATAATCCTCATCACGTGAAGTGTATGAGAAGTGATTAGGCGCTTCGTCTCCTGGCTGAATCTCTGTCACATCGTAGTTGATAGAAGAAGCCTTGACACGTGGAGGGGTTCCTGTCTTGAAACGACCAATTTCAAGTCCCAATTCCTTGAGATTGTCAGCAAGGTTAATAGATGCTAGGCTGTGGTTAGGACCTGATGAGTACTTGAGGTCTCCGATGATAATTTCCCCACGGAGGGCAGTCCCTGTCGTCACGATAACAGCTTTGGCAGCATACTCTTGATGGGTCGCTGTACGCACACCGACAACCTTGCCATCTTCCACCAAAATCTCATCAATCATGGTTTGACGAAGGGTGAGATTCTCTTGATTTTCAACTGTCTTGCGCATCTCCTTAGAGTATAGTTCCTTGTCAGCCTGCGCACGAAGGGCACGAACGGCTGGTCCTTTCCCTGTGTTGAGCATCTTCATCTGGATGTAAGTCTTATCAATGGTTTTGGCCATTTCGCCACCAAGTGCATCAACTTCACGCACGACAATCCCCTTGGCAGAACCACCGATAGAGGGATTACAAGGCATGAAAGCCAGCATTTCAATGTTGATGGTCGCAAGCAAGACCTTACAACCCATACGGTTGGCAGCTAAGGAAGCCTCGACCCCAGCGTGTCCCGCACCGATTACAATAATATCGTATTCTTCAGTAAAATTATAAGTCATGTTTCTCTCCTATTCCTCAAGATGAATGTGTCGCAGTTGGCCGTCCCAAGTTGGTAGGGCTGTTTTCAAAAAGGCTGGAACTAGCTGGATATTCTGGAGCTGATCCAAGTCAATCCACTCACAAGGCTGCCTTTTCTCATCTTCCTGCATGGTCAATGGGGCGTCCTCAAGTAAGTTCACCAAATAATGAAACTCGATATTGTGATAGGAAACACCGTCCTGTTCAAAACGATTTTCAACCACGAAAGCTAGTTGCCCAGCGTGAGCTCGGACACCTAATTCTTCCCTCACTTCACGGACTACCGCGTCTTCCGTGCTTTCATTGACTTGAATCGCACCGCCAATAGTATAATACTTGCCCTTGTCTCTGGTGACTAGAAACTTGCGATTTTGGAGAATCAAGGCTGTCGCCCGAACACCAAAAACCGTATTTCCCACTTTTGTCCGAAAGTCTTGTTGAGTCATTTTTGTCCTTTCCTCTAAACGACACAAAAACAGTCAAAACTCCAAAGAAGTGCAGGACAAAAAAGCCTGCAACATCCATGAGCTTTGACCATCATTTCTATTGCTTTTATTATTGTAGCAAATTGAGAAAATTTGTCAATCTAAATGTACTGACAAACTTGTCCATCACGGTAAGCATTGTCAATCAAACCACCACCGAGACACTCTTCGCCATCGTAAAAGACAACTGCCTGTCCTGGTGTGATAGCGCGTTGCGGTTCCGCAAAGATGACCTCTGCCTTGTCTCCTTTAACATGTACTGTCACCTTAGAATCAGGCTGACGATAGCGGAATTTGGCCGTACATTCGAGCGTAAACTCCTCTGGCATGTCACGAGTAAAGTGAACCTGACTGGCCTCAAGGCTAGTTGACATGAGCGAGTCATGGTAGAAGCCTTGTCCTACATAGAGAATATTCTTGCTTAAGTCTTTTCCAACAACGAACCAAGGGGCATTGTCACCACCGTGTTGCCCACCGATACCGAGTCCGCCACGCTGACCAATCGTATAGTACATAAGGCCTGCATGCTCGCCCATATCACGTCCATCCACAGTCATCATGCGACCAGGCTGAGCTGGCAGATAGTTGCTGAGAAAGTTTTTAAAGTTCTTTTCTCCGATAAAGCAAATCCCTGTCGAGTCTTTCTTCTTAGCAGTCGCAAGGCCTGCTTTTTCTGCTAGTTCTCGCACTTCCGGCTTTTCCAAATGTCCCAGTGGGAACATAGTTTTTTGAAGTTGTTCTTGCGACAGTTGGCTGAGGAAATAAGTCTGATCCTTGCCATTGTCCACGCCACGAAGCATATGAACAGTACCATCTTCATCACGCGCCACTCGGGCATAATGCCCAGTCGCTACATAGTCTGCCCCCAAGGTCATGGCATAGTCCAAAAAGGCCTTGAACTTGATTTCCTTGTTGCACATAACATCTGGATTTGGCGTGCGTCCTGCACGGTATTCCGCTAGGAAATACTCAAAAACGCGGTCCCAGTACTCTTTTTCAAAATTGACAGAGTAGTAGGGAATGCCAATCTGGTCTGCTACCGCAGCCACATCCTTATAATCTTCGGTCGCCGTACAGACTCCGTTTTCATCTGTGTCATCCCAGTTCTTCATGAAGATACCGATCACATCGTAGCCCTGCTCCTTGAGAAGAAGAGCCGTCACCGACGAATCGACACCACCACTCATCCCCACGACAACACGTGTTTTAGAGTTATCACTCATGGTAAGTCTCCCATCTATTCGTTTATTCACGATTGAAGGTCGTGTGTGCTTCACGATTGAAGGTCGCTTGAGCAGTATTCATTATAACATGCTTGGTTAGAGAAGACAAGAAAGAGGCTGATAATCTGCCAACCACTGGTTTTACTGATAAAAACTTTAGTCATCATCGTCTCTATAAAAATATTTTCTATACACTCTTGATAATACCAAAATTAATGCCAATATCATACCAAGAGCTATAATAATAGAACTTATTAGATTTATTTTAGTATATCCAATCACTAGTCCAATAATTGGACTAGTAGACATGCTTAGATATAATAAAAATGACAAAAAATGAATTTCACCAATTCCAGCAAAAAAATGTTTCATTTTAAATATCCCAATTTTACCTTTCGTCTTAATAATCCACTAACAACTCTATTGACTTCTCTTTTTTTTGAAAAATCTCGATAGCAAATTTGCTCCACTTAATGCCACTAAAATTTCAATAGGCAAAAAATAGTAATCCCATATCAAATGAGAAATCAGCAATGTTAGAAATAGTATACAGTCAATATAACTATTCTGAAAATACTCTGTAATTACATAATACAGAAATGCCACAACCACTGCAATTAAAACAACCATCATAATACTATTATCCTGTCCTTCTCACTAACTCTATTTCCAAAATTTCATTTTTGGGGGACTTAGTAACGCAATTCCAATTAGCAATACACCTAATATAAATAAAAGTATTTCCCAAAATTTATTCTCAGTTTTAATAAAGATACCATATCTATCTCATTTCTTATTTTTAAATAATTCATACTCTTTTTCTCTGATAAAAGGAAGTGAGAAATTAGAAAAAATTAGTAGAATCGAAAACAGATATCCGTCTTTTTGTATCACTAAAACATAACTTAAAAATATATAGACCATCAAATCTAGTGCAAAAAGAGAAAATATCTTCCTTTTCATCATCTCACTTGAATTAAAGATTCTGTTTAATAGAAACTTTATCGTAGTATCTACACAAATTTTTATCAAAAAGATAAGAGCAAATACACGATTAGCAACTGTACCATGAAGAATAAATGGAAATATAGTTAATATAAAACTAGAAATCTCTAAATATTTTATCCAAGGAGATTGAGACATCTTACTTTTAAACTGACTGATTTTCCTATATTCACTAGCTAATCTAGTATCAAAATCTCTACCAATTTTATTAAAGATTAAGAACTCCAGGATAAAAATACTGGTTAATACGATATAAGTAGAAACCTTTCCTGGGAAATATTTATTGATTAAAATTGGAAAACTAATTAACAGAGTCGAGTTTATAGCCAAACAAATGGATACTATTTTATTCTTCACAGAATATAGAGGTAGCGATACTATTGAATAGAGAAACGCTAAAAAAAGAAGCAAGAAATACCCCGTGTTACTGATTATCGACTTAAATGACAAAAATATATACATCCAACACACGATAATATGTATTTTTCGAATCTTATCTACATTACTCATGCTTCTTCCTCTTATCTTTGGTTCCATTTTTAAACTATATCAACCTTTTTCACAACTTTATTTCGACTTTCTTTTTTACTTTTTACATTGCTATGATACAATATTTTTAACAAGATTTTATTGTTTGTTAACTTTTTTCACGGAAAGGAGAAAATCATGCGTTATGATTTCGGAAAGGTCTATAAAGAAATACGTGAGTCAAAGGGGCTGACCCAAGAAGAGGTCTGTGGGGGTGTTCTCTCAAGAACCAGCCTATCAAAAATCGAAAGCGGTAAGACAACCCCAAAATATGAAAATATGGAATTTCTTCTCCGTCAAATCAATATGAGTTTTGAAGAATTTGAATATATCTGTCAACTTTATCAACCAAGTCAACGCACAGAGATTATGCAAACCTATCTCAATATGCGTTCCATTATCGGGACCAGCGATCTTGTCAATTTATTTCAAAAATGCCAAGACTACCTCAAGACCCACCACGATCTCCCTATAGAAGAAATCAGAGATATGCTTGAAGTTGTCATTTATATCCGTCAACACGGGGCAGGTGAACTATCAGATCACGCAGAACAGGTTGTCAAAAAACTTTGGAGAAAAATTGAAAAACAAGATACATGGTATGAGAGTGATCTAAAAATCCTCAATACCATTCTTTTCAGTTTTCCCATTGAATACCTCCATCTCATCACTGGAAAAATATTGCAACGCCTAGAAGTCTATAAAAACTATCAACATTTATATGACTTGCGAATGACAATTCTATTAAACCTTTCCACACTCTATCTATACACTCAAGATAAAAACATGTGTAAGCAAATCTGCTACACTTTACTAGAGGACGCCAAGAATAAGAAAAGCTACGATAGGCTGGCTATCTGCTATGTCCGTATTGGGATTTGTACAGATAATGCTAAACTTATCCAAAAAGGGTTCTCCCTTCTGGAGCTAACCGAGGAAACTTCTATACTGTCTCATCTCGAAAAAGAAGTAGAGATCTATTACCAAGCGAAGGAAAGATAAAAAAGCCGAGGGATTTCCTCGACTCTTTACATATTATTTGTTCGTTAGTTCTTAATACCAGCCATTGTTAATCCCGAAGTTTTTAGCTCTGCCAAGCCACATAGTTTGCTTACTACTACGTGTCCATGTCACCATGAATCGCCGAACGGTTTAACGAGAAAGTATAGTAGATTGAAACAAGATGTGAACAAATCGATTAGGAAAGTCAAATTAATTTCTAGAAATATTTTAACAGTCATAACGGACTATTCCAGATTCAATCTACTATATTACTTTTACGTTTATCCCAACTCAATTATGACATTTTTTCAAAAGTCAATATATCTCACTTTTTTAACGACAAGAAAGAGGCTGTCAATAGACCAACCTCTTATTCTGAACCTATCAATCTATCACTTTCTAGCTTCATTCGCTTTCTTAGCAACTGCAATCTGGTATTTCACTTGGTCAAATCCTGTACCTCCCAAGGAATTTCGTCTTTGAACAGCAGTTTTAGGTTGCAAGTAGACATAAATATCCTCGACAATGAGGGAATGATAGGTTTGCAATTCCTCCAAAGTCCAATCTTGAATATTTTTAGCAGACTTGATAGAGTCTAACACTAATCTTCCCACAACCTCATGAGCTTCTCTAAATGGCAAACCTTTCCCTGCCAAATAATCTGCCAACTCAGTCGCATTTGAAAAGTCCTTCTCTGTAGACTCTTGCATTTTTTCCTTGTTTACCTGCAAGCTGGATAACATACCTGCCAACACATCGAGGGAATTTAAAATCGTTTCGACCGTATCAAACATTCCTTCCTTATCCTCTTGCAAATCCTTATTATAAGCTAAGGGCAAGGACTTCATGACTGTCAATAGTCCAAACAGATTCCCATAAACTCTACCAGTCTTTCCTCGAATCAACTCAGCCATATCTGGATTTTTCTTTTGGGGCATAATAGAGGAACCTGTTGTAAACGTATCTGACAAGGTAATGAATTGGTACTCAAAGCTACACCAATTGATCATTTCTTCGCAAAAACGGCTCATATGCATCATGAGTATGCTGGCATTTGATAGAAATTCTAAGATAAAATCGCGGTCACTAACAGCATCCAAAGAATTTGTATAAGGTTGCTTAAACTCCAGCAAATCGCTAGACAATTGGCGATCAATGGGGAAAGTCGTCCCTGCCAAAGCTGCCGCACCTAGAGGGCATAGATCTGTATGCTTCTGGTTAAATCCAAAACGTTCACTGTCTCTTTGAAACATATTGTAGTAAGCCATCAGATGATGGGCAAAACTAATAGGCTGGGCATGTTGCAGATGGGTATAGCCCGGCATAATCGTCTCCACATGATTTTCCGCCAAGTCTAATAAAACACCCTTGAGATGAGCCAGTTTATCTAGGACATGACCTAGTTGCTCCTTGAGATACAAGTGCATATCTGTCGCAACTTGGTCATTTCGAGAACGAGCTGTATGTAGCTTCCCTGCAAGGGGACCAATTTTTTCTGTCAGTAACACTTCCATATTCATATGAATATCTTCGTTTCCGATATCAAAGTCAAGTTGGCCTGCCTCTAGCTCTTCTAAAAGCTCTTTCAAGCCTTCTTGAATCTTTTCTGACTCATTCAAACTCAAAATGCCCGTCTGACCCAACATCTGAACGTGGGCTAAGGAACCAATCACATCAAATTTTGCTAATTTCTGGTCAAAAGATATACTCGCACCAAAGCGCTCTACCCAGTCTTCGACAGTACCTTCAAAGCGACCACCCCATAATTTTGTATTCTTAGTCATATCACATCCACCTCTCTATCCAATCGCCCTATTTGGCGCTTTTTTGAACCTCAGAATAAACCTTGGTTGGAAGTCCCCACAACTTAATAAAGCCAACAGCCGCATCTTGGTCAAAGGTATCTGCACTGGTATACGTCGCCAAATTTTCATCGTAAAGAGAATTTGGTGATTTCCGAGCCACGACCTGAGCGCTCCCCTTATAGAGTTTAACTTTTGCAGTCCCATTGACAACTTTTTGAGTTTCTTTAATATAAGCAATCAAGGCTTGCGTAGCCGGACTAAACCACAAAGCATTATAAATGAGATTTGATAATTCATTTTCTATAATTGGTTTAAAATGAGCTACTTCTCTCACAAGCGTCAAGTCCTCAATTTCCTTATGAGCTGTCAGCAGGGTCACTGCCCCTGGGCACTCATAGATTTCTCTTGATTTAATCCCAACCAAACGATTTTCCACGTGATCAATCCGTCCGACCCCATGTTTCCCAGCTATTTCATTGAGTTTTTGAATCAAATCTGCCAATTTTAACCCTTCTCCATTAAGGGAAACTGGAACGCCTTCACTAAACTCAATATCAATGTACTCTGGCGTATCTGGAGCTTGCTCTGGAGAAGTTGTGATACCAAAGGCTTCTTCTGGAGCCTGATTCCATGGATTTTCCAAAATACCACACTCATTGGCACGTCCCCAAAGATTTTGGTCGACAGAGTAGGGATTGTCAAGGTCAGCAGGAACAGGCACCCCATTTTCCTTGGCATAATGAATTTCTTCCTCCCGAGACCATTTCCATTCACGAACTGGCGCAATCACTTTTAAATTGGGATCCAAGGCTGCAATCGATACTTCAAAACGTACTTGGTCATTCCCCTTACCTGTACAACCATGAGCAATTGTAGTCGCTCCTGTCTGATGCGCGATTTCAACCAATTTTTTAGAAATAAGAGGGCGGCTCAAGGCAGATACCAAGGGGTACTTTTGTTCATAGTAGGCATGTGACTGAAGAGCCACTAGCACATAATCTGTAGCAAATTCGTCCTTAACATCAATGACATAAGATTCGACTGCCCCAACCTGGAGAGCCTTATCATGGATGAAATCTAAGTCTTTCCCTTCACCCACATCCATACAAACTGCAACAACATCATAGTCTTTCTTTAGCCAGGTAATAGCAACTGATGTGTCTAAACCGCCAGAATAGGCTAAAATTACTTTTTCTTTACTCATGTTCTTTTCCTTCTTTCTATTTTTCAATGGATGCTTTAAAGGCATCCTCAATGAGTTTGTCTAATTCCCCAGACTCCTTCAACTTTTGAATGGTTTTATCGACTGCCTCTTTCAATTCCTTGCTATCTTTTTTCATGGCTACCGCGTAGGAATCATCTTGCTCTTTTTCAAAATTGAGGTCTGCGATTGCTAAATCAGGATTATTTTCCACAAATCCCTTGGAAACAGGTTCTTCAAAGATGACGGCATCCACTTGTCCTGATTTTAAATCTGTGATTAAATTCCCATTTTTAGGTAGAGATACAAGGGAAGAATTTTGTAGCAAATCTTTCGCCATCGTCTCTTGAATCGAACCTTTCTGCGCTCCGACCTTTTTCTGCGCCAAGTCGTTTACAGACTGATAAGTGGCTAAATCAGATTTTTTGACAATGAGTTTATTTTTTGCAGTATAGTAGGGAATTGAAAAGTCAAACACCTTGCTCCGTTCATCTGTCTTAGAAACACCTGATATGGCAAGGTCAGCTTTTCCTGATTGAACACTAGCCAGTACATTGTCAAAACTCATGGGAGATAGTTCCAATTCGACACCTAGTTCTGTTGCTATAGCCTTGGCTAATTCGATATCTGAACCCACAATCTGATTTTTCCCATCAACCACTTTTTGATATTCAAATGGAGCAAAATCTGGATTGAGGGCTACAACCAATTTTCCTTTGGACTTGATAGCTTCAATTCCAGCCGATTGATTGTTACTACAAGCAAATAGTAGGGGGAGCATCACTAAACCAAACATCGTCATCAACACCTTCTTCATCTTATTCATAACAAAGCCTCCTTTATGTTTATTCCTTTTATTTGTATAAATAATACACTTATCTTCATCCTTTGTCAAGCCTAAATTGGAAAAATTTTCAATTTGAAACAAAAAAACCTAGAAATACTACATAAAAATATCATTTCTAGGCGTATTTATGCTATTTCTCTCTGGGAAATATGAGTATTCACTCAGTCAAAATAAGCAGAACGAACTCATTCCCCCTTGCCCAATTCAATGACGCGATGACATTGTTGGGCTACATAAGCATCGTGGGTCACAATAATGACTGTTTTCCCCTCTCGATTCATCTCTAGGAGAAACTTCAAGACCAAATCTCTATTTTCAGGGTCCAGAGAACCTGTTGGTTCATCGGCTAAAATCAGCTGGCTGGGTTTTAAGATGGCTCTAGCAACTGCAATTCGTTGTTGTTCGCCACCAGACAACTCGGAGACCTTTTGGTGCAAAGTAGCTGACAAACCTACTCTCTCTAAAATCTCTTCCACCTTTTTGAGTTTGTCTTTCTTAGACAATTTCACATATTTCAGCGCCAGCATGAGATTGTACTCGACCGTTTCATCATCAATCAGGGCAAAATTTTGAAATAGATAAGAGATATGTTCACGGATTATTGTTTGTGACTTGGCAGAATTGACCGCTAGATTTGTCTGACCAAAAATCTCATACCGTCCGCTATAATCACCATCTATCAAACCTAATAAATTTAACAAGGTTGACTTACCACTACCACTCTTGCCAACAATGGCTACCAAATCTCCCTGATCAATCCTGAGAGACAAGTTATCCAAAATCACTTTTCCCCCAATGGTTTTGGTAATATTTTTCAACTCAATCATAAGATGCCCCCTTTCAATAACTCTACTAGACTTCTTTTCTCCATCCTAGAAGCCAAGACTAGCACAAATAGTATATCCAAACATGTAAAGCCTGCAAACAGCAGGAGTGGTAAGAGCGCATGGGCAAAGAAAATCAATACTAGAAGAGGGAGACTATAGCCCAGCAAGAGCAGAACGAGGAGAGGACGGTAACGATCGACCAGTTTCCACCCCATAAACTTCTTGGTAATGATATCCCTGCGCTTCAACAAGAAAGTGGTAACGAGTAAAAAGTAGGAGACAATCATACTGAGAAGAGCAAATAAGGCAAACAGAACGTTAAAATTACGAACAGAATCCCGATAGGTATCAACCATACCCTCTTGAATTGCTTGAATCGATGAAAATTTTAAATAAGTCCCATCTGATAAGTTATCGACTAACTCTGTAATCACTTTTTGATTTTGTTCTGTATTTTCAACTTTCATCGGATTGTTTAAACCTGTCGTTGACAAGTGAGTCTTTTCTTCCCACATCATGTCTTGATCATTTACCAGACTAATGATTGGATTATGGAGATTTTCCTTTCGTTCATTATTATAAGGGAAGAAAGACCAATCTCCTTCATAGTAGGCAATTTCTACATCCATATCTTCTATTGTTTTCTTTTGCTGATCTTCATACCTCATAGAAAGATAGGCGATGGATTTCCCCAAGAACTGATTCTTGCCTTCTTGTCCTTTGTCACTGATTGGCAACAAAATCACCTTTTTAGTGCCGGTATCTGGTAACTTGAAGCCCTTACTCTCTAAAAATTGACGGTTTGCATAGTAAACATCTACCTTATCAGGCAGTTGGTAGTGCTGCACTTGTTCTGCTTTGATGACTGGTTTGATAGGAAGACTCGTACTTCGCACATAGTTTACTTGTGTTTTTGCTAGCAAGTCTTGATAAAATTGGTAGAAATAATCTGTAGATTTCCCTGACCCTGCTAGCTCTTCTTGCCACAGATTATCATTGAGTTTGAAGGTTTCTAAGGTCAGGTAATTGCCTTGGCTTACCCACTGTTGCTGATAAGCAAGTTCTTTGTTTTCTTGTTCTAGACTTCTACCTACCCCAATCAGTAAGGCCGTCAGTAAAATAGTTGTCCCTATTTTCATCACATAATTGAAGATGAGACCAAGTTTGACAGATGAAAAACCTTTCAACATGGAGCTGACTGTCATTTTCTGAATCATCAGGTAGGTCAGCCAACTGATGAACAAATACAACTGTAAAAGCAGAAATTGGGATAAGAGTAAACTTGGGAACAGAAGTTTTGGTCTGTAGTCCAGCACTAAAAATAGTCCCAAGTCAATGATAAGACTTCCACCCAAGAGAAGATAAAAATTAGTCTTTACAAAACCAGCTAAAATCGCTCTACTTTGGAAACCAAGTAACTTTTGAACCCCCACTCGTTTCATCTCCATCATCGGCTGATAAACTGTCATTAAAATCACAAGCAAGATTGCCAAGATAAAGATAATGATAGATAGTAACAACTCTTGATTTAGCACTCCAACCTGACTTCGGTAAGTGGGTTCTAATAAAATCGTCTTATCTATCTGGAAAAAATCACTCCACTTTTGTAGAATGGTATCGCGATCTATCTCTTTGCTGGAGGTAATCATGTAGCGCCCATTTACAGTATGGGATTTATCCTCAATATAGGATTGGAAGGTCTGGAGTCGAATGAGTTTCACCTTTAAAAAGGTGGGAATGGTTCCTAGATTATTGGGAAGATCCTGGTTGCTGTAGACCCCCTTCTCATTCTTTGAAAAATCAAGAGAAGTCAGACCGAACTCCTGATAGGGGAAGGTTTCCTTATTAAAAACACCAGCCTTGACGGCTTCATCGCCATTATCTACTTTGATAATAGAGACCTTGTCTTGATTTGCAACCTCTTCAAAAAATTGGAGAATCGTTTCTGTCGGTTTAGTGACATCTTTCAAGTACAAGTCAAATGAATAGGTTGTCTTGCCCATCTCCTGAATCCGCACTATTTCACGTGTAACATTTGCATTCAGGACAAAAAATGTAGTACACAGCAAGAGCAGGAGCATACAAAGATGACTGATTTTTTTCATAGAGATACCTCCCGTGAAGAGACGAAAGCGAGATAGGTGCAGGTACTTTTCATTTTTTACTAAATTTTAAGTAGGTGTAAATAAATCCTGCACTTATAGCCAGAGTTGTCCACCATTTAAAATCAATATGCAAAAGTGAAAAGATTATAAAACTGATGATTAGCGAGGCTAAAATATAAACAATGATTAAAATTTTATTTTTCATAGGAATTGCCTTTCTGAATGGATTCTAGTATTCACAGCTTATTTGCAAAGTTTACAATAAACAACTAGGGCAATTGTCAATCAGAATGTTCTTTTATCTGTCAATAATCCTAGAAAACCTTGTCGTTTCAAGTCTGAGAAATGTTTGGTTGAAAGACTTCCCTTTTGAAGTCCATCATCTCTAACCTGTAAATAATAGCTATGTTGGCTTGTTTTAATTGTCAAAAAATCGCCAAATACAAAAGCTCTTTTCCAGTTACGAATCTCAAATTCTTTCATCTCTGATTTTGGAATGCGGATAAGTCCTTGTCGCAAATCACGATGGTGCTCACTTGTGAAAGTCATCCCATTCCCAAGATTTCTTATCAGTAGTTCATCTGGAGTCACCATCACCAGCGCTATTTTAGTTAAGAAAATTTCAACTGTTGGTGGTAAAATCGCCAAATTAAACCAAGGATGTAGGTAGCGATACGCTAAGAAATACTGAGGCTCCTCACCCAATCCTAGTTGTTTATATAAGGCCTTGACCTCACTATCTAACCTCGCTTCAAAAGACACATCCGAATGCGCTTCTTCCTTCTTCTGATTAAAATAACGCATCCAGACTAGAAAACCTATAAAGACTATAATAAATATTCCTGATAAGAGATATTTTACATTGTAGTTCATCACTTAACCTCCTGATTCACTACTCCGCCCAAAACAGAGGCCTATTTATTTTGAAAATAGTTCCATAACAACTTTAAATAAGACTGGTAATATTGTATCAAGCTAGAATTCTTTCTTTTCTAGCTGCATCATAATTCTTTGCTGAATACAAAGTTAAGGGCACTGTATTTGTTAACGCTTACACAATCCCTACTTTACCTATATTATAAATCAACATATATAACCTGTCAAGCAATTAAAGAAAAATATTAAATATTTTCAAGTAGTTTCAGTCTTGAATACAATCAAGTTGAAAGGAATACCGTGTGGTTTTTGAATTTTTGAAGTTTCATAGGTCAGTTTGTTGGATAATGTTATAAGAAAATTCATGCTCATCAATAGAAGGCTTAATTCCCCTACAATTACCTGTTTACCTCTGTTATACATTTTAATTTTCTTTAGTCAGCGCAACATCTTTTTATTTTTTGCTGGATTTTAAGTCTGCAAAATAATACTAAACGAAACTAAAATGAATACTCCTTGCTTTTCTTGAGAGTGAAAAAATACAATAAAATGATTGTAGTGATTACCACAAGATACTGACTAATAGACATCGTATTTGAAGCAACAAATACAGGTAAGGAATAAAAAGGAAGAAGTTCAATCGCTTTGATAAACAAATCATTACTAGTATTCATCATAATCGTATTTAATATATTAGGGACAAAGAGTAGTAAAGCTACTAAAATACCAAATACCAAGCCACTTTTCAATTTATATAAATAGAAAATGTAAGATAATAGAAAATAAAATAGGACTAACAAAATTGTATTGACTACAATGGCTACAATAAAATCTAATCCTAAATCACCTGGAACACCCAATTTACTTACGATGACTAGTAACACAATACCATTCAAAGCATAGATAATGGAAACTGAGATGGCATATAGAAAATTGGACAAGACGTAAATCATCCGATTTTTCTGTTGATTATAAAATAAACTGATCGTATTGTGGGAAAAATCCCTGCTAATAATTCGGTTAGCATGTATAACAGCCATTAACATACCGAGCATAGCATAAAAATTTGAAATATGCTTAATACCAAGTGATGTCCCTTGAGTCCTTAGAATAAAGAATGTAACCAATATCGGCGGTATAAACGAGATAATCAAACCGAGATATATTACGCCTGATGAATATAAATCCCTTATATTTTCCTTAAGAAAATTCAATTTATTTAATTTCATGATTATAACCTTCCTTTATTTTGAACGATTTAGATAAATATCTTTAAGCGTCTCTTTTTTAGTTTCAAAATCAACTACTTTAATAGAGTTTTCGTTAAAAAATTTAAAAAGCTCACTACTTTGAATATTCCCAGACATCGTAATTCTCAGTCCTTCTTCCTGAACAATATCCCCAAATTCTTGTTTGGTAATGAAAATGTCTTTATCTGTAACTGATGAAAAAGTTATCTCAAACAAGTAATTGTGACTATCTTTTCCTACTTTTTGGAATGTCAAAAGTCCGTTCTCCAAGAAAAGAACTCTCTCACAAATTTCTTCAATGTCTTCTAATTTATGACTCGATATTAAAATTCCCACATTTTCATGTAAAGCTAATTTTTTTAGAACCGCTAAAACTATTTGTGACGATTCAATATCTAAACCATTAGTCGGCTCATCTAAAATCAATATATCAGGTTCCGTAACAAGAGTTAGAAGCAAAGCTAATTTTTGTTTTGTACCCAAAGAATAGGTCTTTACTTTTTTATTAATAGACTGAGTCAAATCTAACTCTTGGATCAAACTTCCAAATCTTTCTTGATTGTAGTCAATACCATATAATTTTGACAAATATTTTAAATTCTCTAAACCTGTTTTAGATAAAAATAATTTTGGTTCTTCGATTAAATACCCAACATTATCACTACTTATAATATTCCCTGAAGTCGGTTGATTATTCTGAACAAGAATTTTCATCAACGTACTCTTACCAACTCCATTTCTCCCTACTAGACCAACAATTTCACCCTTGTTAAGTGCAAAATTTATATCTTTGAGAATGATTGAATGACCATAATGCTTACTTACATTTATAACTTCCATTTTTTATTCCTCCCTGTATTTTGTATCTACAGTATACCTCTTCTTTACTCTGTTTTAAAATTAGTTAACTTTTTTCACACATTATTTTAGTTTTCTTTTTTACTATTCCTGTTACTATGATACAATATTTTTAATTGGATTTTATTATTTGTTAACTTTTTTCACGAAAAGGAGAAAATCATGCGTTATGATTTCGGAAAGGTCTATAAAGAAATACGTGAGTCAAAAGGCTTAACCCAAGAAGAGGTCTGTGGGAATGTCCTCTCAAGAACTAGCCTATCAAAGATTGAAAGTGGCAAGGCAACTCCAAAATATGAAAATATGGAATTTCTTCTCCGTCAAATCAATATGAGTTTTGAAGAGTTTGACTACATCTGCCATCTCTATCAACCGAGCCAACGAACAGAAATCATGCAAACTTATCTCAATATGACTTCTATAATTGGTAGTAGTAGTCTAGTTCATTTTTTTGAAACATGCCAAGACTATCTCAAAACCCACTACGACCTGCCTATAGAAGAAATAAGGGATATGCTGGAAATTGTCATTCATATCCGTCAACATGGTACAGAGCAACTGTCAGACCAAGTAAAACAGACTATCACAAAACTTTGGGAAAAAATTGAAAAACAAGATACATGGTATGAGAGTGACCTGAAAATCCTCAATACCATTCTTTTCAGTTTTCCCATTGAACACCTCCATCTCATCACTGGAAAAATCTTGCAACGCTTGGAAATCTATAAAAACTATCAACATTTATATGACTTGCGAATGACAATCCTACTCAACCTTTCCACACTCTATCTATACAATCAAGATAAAAACATATGCCAACAAATCTGCGATACTTTACTAGAGGATGCCAAGAAAAAGAAAAAATATGATAGCTTGGCTATCGCCTATGTCCGTATCGGGATTTGTAGGGATGATGCGAAACTTATCCAAAAAGGTTTCTCACTTCTGGAGCTGATCGATGAAACTTCTATGCTGTCCTACCTCAAAAAAGAAGTAGAGATCTATTCTCAACCGAAGGAAATATAAAAAAGTCGAGGGATTTCCTCGACCTTTTCATATTATTCTGTTCGTTAGTTCTTAATACCAGCCATTGTTAAGCCAGAAGTTTTTAGCAGCAGTCCATGAACCGTAACGTCCTGCAACATAGGCATCTGCTACACGTTCTTGGTTTTCAGCTGAGTAATCACCGTTCAAGTATGAATCTGTCAATTGGTAACGTCCGATGTAACGTCCATTTGTAGCTGTGTAGCTACCGCCTGATTCTTTTTGAGCGATCCATTCTTTAGCTTCTGCTTCAGATCCGCTGACAGTTGAAGCAACTGTTTCTTCTGCTACTGTTTCACTTACTACTGGAGTTTCTTCTGCTACTTCTGTAGTTTCTGTCACTGTAGCTGAAACAGCCTCATCTTGAGCTGCTGGAGCTGCATAAGTCGTTGGCGCTGGTGTTGAAGCAGGCGCTACAGGGCCATCAATAACCAACTCTTGACCAACATAAATCAAATGAATGTTTTCAATGTGGTTGTTTTCTGCTAATTTCTCAACAGTTGTGTTGTGAGTTTCAGCGATTTCTGAAAGTGTATCACCTTCTTTAACAGTGTAAGTTGATGATTCTTGAGCAGATACAAATGATGGAGCAAATACTGCAAACAAGGCAGCTACTCCTGCAAGAGTTGCTCTAATCTTTTTAGTTATTGATTTCATATTCGAAAATTCTCCTTCTTTCTATAGTTCTATCATACCCTTTAAATATTACCGTTTCTTGACACTTTTATGTAGAAATATTACAAAATTATTTTTTATTTCCCTAGATAAGGTGTTTTTTGTCATAAAAGATACTATTTTTATGCTATTTGAGGTATTAGAAAGGTTTTCATCCACAATTAAAGTCAAGACCCTCATTCTTTGATATAATAGAGATAAGAATTTTTATAAGGGGAAACTGATGAAATCACTTCGTTTTCAATCTGTCTTTGATATCATCGGACCAGTTATGATTGGCCCATCTAGTAGCCATACCGCTGGTGCTGTTCGTATTGGGAAGATTGTCTCTTCCATTTTTGATGATACTCCGACAGAAGTTGAATTCCAACTTTTTAACTCATTTGCCAAGACCTATCGTGGTCACGGAACAGACCTAGCCCTTGTTGCAGGTATTTTAGGCATGGATACAGATGATCCTGAAATTCCAAACAGTCTGGAGATTGCCCACAAGCGTGGTATCAAGATTGTCTGGACCATTCAGAAAGACAGCAATGCTCCTCATCCAAACACCACTAAAATTACCGTCAAAAATGCTCACAAGACCATCAGCGTAACTGGTATTTCTATCGGTGGAGGAAATATTCAGGTAACCGAACTCAATGGTTTTGCCGTCTCTCTCAATATGAATACACCGACTATCATCATCGTTCATCAAGATATTCCAGGCATGATTGCTCTTGTAACAGAGGCGCTTTCCCGCTATGGTATCAATATCGCCCAGATGAATGTCACTCGTGAAAAAGCTGGTGAAAAAGCCATTATGATTATCGAAGTTGACAGTCGCAACTGTGATGAGGCTATCGAAGAAATTCGAAAAATCCCTCATCTCCACAATGTCAATTTCTTTAAATAGGAGGAAGCATGTTTTATTCTATCAAAGAATTGGTCGAGCAAGCAGATCTGGACTTTCAAGGAAATGTCGCAGAACTCATGATTACAACAGAGTTTGAATTGACCGGTCGCGAACGTGAAGAAGTCTTCCTTCTCATGGAACGCAATCTGGAAGTTATGAAAGCCTCTGTCCAACTTGGCCTCAATGAAAATAAATCTCGTAGTGGCCTGACAGGTGGAGATGCTGCCAAATTGGATCACTACATCAAAAACGGAAAAACTCTGTCAGATTATACGATTCTCTCGGCTGCCCGAAATGCCATCGCAGTCAATGAACACAATGCCAAAATGGGCTTGGTCTGTGCCACTCCAACCGCTGGAAGTGCTGGCTGTCTGCCATCCGTTCTCACTGCTGCTATTGAAAAATTAGACCTCAGCCACGAGCAACAATTGGATTTCCTCTTTGCTGCTGGTGCCTTTGGACTAGTCATCGCAAACAATGCCTCCATCTCAGGTGCTGAGGGTGGGTGTCAAGCTGAAGTTGGTTCAGCCTCTGCTATGAGTGCTGCCGCCTTGACTCTGGCTGCAGGTGGAACACCTTATCAGGCCAGTCAAGCTATTGCCTTTGTCATTAAAAATATGCTAGGCCTCATCTGTGACCCTGTTGCAGGTTTGGTCGAAGTTCCCTGTGTCAAACGTAATGCCATGGGAGCTAGCTTTGCTTTCATCGCAGCAGACATGGCCTTGGCAGGTATCGAATCTAAAATCCCTGTGGATGAAGTGATCGATGCCATGTACCAAGTAGGAGCAAGCATGCCAACTGCCTTTCGTGAAACAGCTGAAGGTGGACTCGCTACCACCCCTACTGGTCGTCGCCTCCAAAAAGAGATTTTCGGAGAATAAGCTTATCAAATAGGAGAAACCATGACCTCTATCACAGCGATTTTTTTCGATTTGGATGGAACCCTCGTTGATAGTTCTATCGGGATTCACAATGCCTTTACCTATACCTTTAAAGAGCTGGGGGTGCCTAGCCCTGATGCCAAAACTATTCGTGGTTTTATGGGACCACCTCTCGAAAGTAGTTTTGCGACCTGCCTGTCCAAAGACCAAATTTCTGAAGCCATGCAGATATATCGTTCTTACTATAAGGCAAAAGGCATCTATGAAGCTCAACTCTTTCCTCAGATTATAGACTTGCTTGAGGAGTTATCGAGCAGTTATCCACTCTACATCACCACGACAAAGAATACATCTACTGCTCAAGACATGGCCAAAAACTTGGAAATCCATCATTTCTTTGATGGTATTTATGGTTCTAGCCCTGAAGCACCCCATAAGGCAGATGTCATTCACCAAGCCTTACAGACACATCAACTAGCACCAGAACAAGCCATCATCATCGGAGATACCAAGTTTGATATGCTGGGAGCTCGAGAAACAGGTATTCAGAAATTGGCCGTCACTTGGGGATTTGGAGAGCAAGCAGATCTACTAAACTATCAACCTGATTATATCGCTCACAAACCCTTAGAAGTTTTGGCGTATTTTCAATAGCATAGACTGGGCGACAACTCTATTTCAGAAGAAAATGAAGTAATACTCAATGAAAATCAAAGAGCAAACTAGGAAACTAGCTGCGGGCTGCTCAAAACACTGTTTTGAGGTTGTAGATGAAACTGACGAAGTCAGTAACCATACCTACGGCAAGGCGATGTTAATGCGGATTGAAGAGATTTTTGAAGAGTATAAATCTTCCTAGGATAAAGCAAAACGCATAATATCAAGGGTTTTAAACACTTGATATTATGCGTTTTCTGATGTTAAAGACTTTCTACCAGGTTTTTTGAAGCAT
>NZ_VMLA01000049.1:0-5533 GCF_013276425.1 Streptococcus sp. 3874
GCTCTATTATAACAAAGTATGGAAAAGTACGCAAATAAAAAACGGTGAAATTTGACAAGAAAATCCCCTTATATCAACCTTTATGAGGAGTTTTTCACTTCACAACTGTCAAAGTCCCGTGATTCTTCATAAAAGCAAGAACCATGAAATCGATGAAATTTACTTAAAAAAGTAATTTTCCCTTGTCAAAACGTAAGTTTTCAGATATAATGGTATAGTTAGTAAATATGGAGGTAAGAACATTGGCAAACATTAAATCAGCTATCAAACGCGCTGAATTGAACGTTAAACAAAACGAAAAGAACTCAGCTCAAAAATCAGCTATGCGTACTGCTATCAAAGCTTTCGAAGCAAACCCATCTGAAGAACTTTTCCGTGCTGCTAGCTCAGCTATCGATAAAGCAGAAACTAAAGGTTTGATTCACAAAAACAAAGCAAGCCGCGATAAAGCTCGTCTTTCAGCTAAACTTGCTAAATAAGAAACAGTCCATAGAGGCTGTTTTTTTGTCTCCAAATAGGAAAAGGTAGAAAATGAAAATCGCAATTATCGGATATTCTGGTGCTGGTAAGTCAACTCTAGCAGAAAAGTTGTCTCACTACTACTCCATTCCAAAACTGCACATGGATACACTCCAATTTCAGCCTGGTTGGCAAGACAGTGATCGCGAATGGATGTTAACCGAGATGAAAAACTTTCTCACCAAGCATGAAGCTTGGGTCATCGATGGAAATTATTCTTGGTGTTTCTATAAGGAAAGAATGCAGGAGGCTGACCAAATCATCTTTCTCAATTTTTCGCCATTGACCTGTCTCTTGCGAGCCTTTAAACGTTATCTTAAATACCGGGGAAAAGTCAGAGAAAGTATGGCAGCTGGTTGTCAAGAACAATTTAATTGGGAGTTTATCAGATGGATTCTCTGGGAGGGGCGGGCTAAAACTCAAAAAGAAAATTACCAAAAACTTTGCCAAGAATACTCACATAAAATCACTATTCTTCGAAATCAGAGAGAGTTAGATAAATTTCTGGATAAGAAAAGGAAGTCCTCCAATTCATAAAGAAGGGCTTCCTTTTTGGCTATAATTATTCTGCAATCAAGGTTTCTAATCCAACCTTCATCATATCGGTGAAGGTATTTTGGCGTTCTTCTGCAGTCGTGTCTTCATCTGGATTGACCAAACTATCAGAAATAGTCATGATAGCAAGCGCGTCAACATGGTGTTGGGCAGCAAGATAGTAAAGAGCTGCTGCTTCCATTTCCACAGCCTTGACTCCCCATTTACCAAGCTCAATGTTCTTTTCAAAGTAGTTTGAATAAAAGACATCAGAAGACAAAACGTTCCCAACGTGAGTTGTCATACCAAGTTCTTTGGCGATATGGTAGGCCTTGTCCAGCAAATCAAAGCTAGCGATTTGTGGGAAATCGTACTGTGGCCAGTCATTGCGGATGATGTTAGAGTTGGTTGCAGCCGCCTGCGCCAAAACCAATTCACGAACGTGGACATCTTCATTCAATGAACCTGCTGTTCCCACACGGATCAATTTTTTCACACCGTAGTCAACAATCAACTCACGCGCATAAATCGAAATTGAGGGCATTCCCATCCCAGTTCCCATAACAGATACACGGTGACCCTTGTAAGTACCAGTATAACCAAACATGTTACGCACTTCGTTAAAACAAACAGCATCTTCAAGGAAATTCTCCGCAATAAACTTAGCACGAAGAGGATCTCCAGGAAGAAGAATTTTATCAGCAATTTCACCCTGCTGAGCAGCAATATGGATAGACATAATTTATGATACAAAGAGCGACAAGAAAACGACTGAAAATTAGGAATCTGACGAGAAATCCTGATTTTTCAGTCAGATTATCTATTTTCCAAGTTTTCCGCTCGTGTTCAAATCAGAACACACGCTCTACCTTTCTTTATTTTATATTGAGAAAGATACCAAACCCGTCAAAAAGCAAAGGGAAAATAGGAGTTGAGTGCAGTGAGCGATGCTCGCTAGACCAACTATCTTTTTCCCACTGCTTTTAGGGTGGGGTCAATTCCTTTCTTTCTTAACTTTGATGATATTGAGAAGATTAGACCGGATTCAATTCAAACCCGAACTCCCCTTCTCTTCTGAGTTTTTAGAAAAGTTTTCCGCTCGTGTTCAAATCAAAACACGCGCTCTACCTTTCTTTTTTATATTTTATATTGAGAAAGATACCAAACCCGTTAAAAAGCCAAAGGGAAAATAGGAGTGGGGCGCAGTGAGCGATGCTCGCTAGACCAACTATCTTTTTCCCACTGCTTTTATGATGGGTTCAATTCCTTTCTTTCTTAATTTTGATAATATTGAGAAGAGTAGATCGGATTCAATTCAAACCCGAACTCCCCTTCCTTTCTAAGTTTTTAGAAAAGTTTTTCCGCTCATGTTCAAATTAGAACACCTCACTATACCTTTCTGTTTAATTTTGTTCTCTCACAGATAGCTACCTGAGTTCTATTCAAGCTCAGGTAGTACTTTCTTATAAACTAAATCATCTCATTCTTGAATAGTAGGATTTTTTACAAGACATCGTCATCAGAAATCTTAGAATTTAATGTTGTTCCCCAATGGGTAATTTTACGGTGGGGTTGAGCTAAAATTGGTCTGTTTTCATAGATTGTTTGCCATCTATTCCATAGTAGACCTGTCTTTTTCTCAATCTTAATTCGCAGATTTCTCATGTTTCCTTTGATTGGGAGGTTGAGGACAAAACCTGCAGTCTGGTTGCGACCGTTTCCTTCCCAAGAACGACTACGAACAACTTGGTTTCCATCTTTGTCTACTGTAACTTCTTCCCAAGTTATAGAGTAGCGGGCAATATAAGCTCCACTATGTTGAATTGTCAATGTTTTGTCTTTCACAGGCGTTTGACTGATTGGTTGAACTGGCTTAGAAACTTGTGTCGCCGTCTCACCATTCGTAGCGATAAAGCGGAAAACTTCTACTTCTGCAAGACTGAGGGCTTGATTGTTCTTACGTAGTTGCACACGAACACGGCGTCTCAATTTCCCATTTAATTGAACATCCAAGCTCGTTCCGTCAAGTTTAGCAACATACTGTCTAGCAACTTCTTTCCCTTTTTCATCATATAAAATCACATCAAAGTCTGACAGACGTTTAGAAAGCTCTCCATCCCCACGGTTATGAAGGCGAACAAGTCCTACCTGTTCTGTACGACCTAAATCAACTTCCCACCAAGGCTGGTTTTCAAATTTTGTATGGGTAATTGATTGCTGGCTATAACTACTATTGGTATTGCCATCCAAGGCACGACTAGCATCTCCACCAAAATCAGTAGAACTTTGCTTAGCTTGTTTTTTCCAAGCGATATTCTCAGCACGATATACTTGGACTTCTGCAAGACTGAGGGCATTATAGCCTTCTAGCTCAATCCGAACATAGCGCGCTTTTTTATGGTTAATCGCAATTTGTGCTGACACATCTTTAAGAGATGTTATTCGTTTTCTCTCAATTTCTTTACCAGAACTGTCTAACAGAATGACATCAAAGTTTGCCAATCTATCCTGGGCAGTGTCTGTTCGGTTGTAAATATTGATTTGGCGAATGGTTTCTTCTTTAGCCAAATCTACTTGCCACCAAGGCTTAGATTGGAAGTTGGTATGAGTGACAGAATTGTGACCATAGTTACCATCAACTTTGCCATCCACAGCTCTTCTAGCATCTCCTTCGAAAGCTGTCGAACTTTGAGTAACCTGTTTCCCTAAGGTAATATTTTCCATTGGTTCCGCGCTTGGTTGACTAGAAGATTGGGGCAGAGCCTGTTTCTTAAAGAATCGCACTTTATCCAATTTTGGATCACGATAACCATGTTTATCCAAGGTAGTTCGTTTACCAATATTAAAGTTAGGAATATCATTCATTCGACTTTCAAAATAGCCACGAGAACGGTGTTTAAAGCGTGAATTACCTGTAAATGTGACAATATCACGATCGTTATGAATCAAGGGAGTCACAACATTATCATTATCAACCACATAATGCTTAATTTTTCCACTAACAGCTAATTTACGGCTTTCCAAACCAACATCCCAGAAATCATTCTCAGCATTCCAAACCGCTCTGGAAGTAATCACTTTAGGCGCACTGAAAGTCGTCACTTTTCGCAATACATGGTTATAAAAATCAGGATATTTTTGGTAAGCTTCAACCGCTGCAATCTGAGCTAGGTAGCCTCCAAGAGAATGGCCTGTCATATACAACTTGGTAATACTTGTATCCTTGGCTAATTCCCCAACAACCTTGCGGATATCATCCGCTTGCGCTGGTTTATTTCCTCCTAACAAAACAAAATCTGCACTTAAATCTTTTGCATCATTCCGTCTTGTTCCACGTATAGCCAACATGTGCACCGTTCCATCTTTGAGATAAGGAAGGTCGCTCTTGGTCTCAAATAAGAAAGCATCCAAGCCACTATCTGTATGATAGGCTTTTTTCATCTTCCAGAAAGAAGCCAATTCATTGTGCATGAGTTTGTATTCTTGACGGTCAAGATAGAGACTAGGGAAAGGATTCTTATGATCTAAAATTTTCTCAATATAATCATCGTCTCGATAGGCTAACTCCATAAAGAGAAGAGAATCACGGTCTGTGACATACCATTCTTTCTTATTGTCATCTTCTCCATCTGCCAAACCATCCCCATCACTGTCTGCTAGCAAGGGATGACTGTTATATCCTAGATAATCCTTACCATCTTTGTTGTACACATAAAGTTCATCTTTGTTTTTGATGCCATCTTGGTCATCATCCCCTTCCAAATCAAGAACTTTTTCACCGTAGAGAGATTCATCAATCAAATCATTTTCTAAATGCAATTCCCCTTTGGAAATCTTCACCAAATCTTCTGCTGTTAGAGAACGAGTATTTGTTGGTTTTTCTGTCACAGCTTCTTCTTTAGTTTCTTCTACAGGAGCAAGAATAGGTAAGTATTGAGCTGGCTCGGTTATCTCTACTTTTGACTCTTCCCTTTTGTTTTCAAGAACTTCACTTGCTTCCGGAAGCGTTTGAGGAGCTAGTCTTGACTCCTCTCTAAGAGGAGTTTCTAGTTTTGGAGTAGCATTTTCCGGCTCTCTCAATTCCTCCTTAGGATCTAGCACTCTTGTTGCCACTTCAGATGTTACATCTTGCTGTAGTTCATTGGCTGAAATTCCAGCTGGAGCTAGAAATGCAAAGCCGACTGCAACAGATACAACTCCGATACTTAATTTTTTTATGCCAAAGCGCATCATTCGTTGACCAATTTTCATTATTCTTTATCTTTCTTTTCGTTTATTTGTAAGCAGACTCAAGCGAAATCTCCTTGTCCCCTATATAGGACAAGACTGAGAAATTCAGAAAGTAATACTCTTCGAAAATCTCTTCAAACCACGTCAGCGTCGCCTGACCGTAGATATGGTCACTGACTTCGTCAGTCTTATCTACAACCTCAAAACTGTGTTTTGAGCAACCTGCGGCTAACTTCCTAGTTTGCTCTTT
>NZ_VMLA01000005.1:0-1546 GCF_013276425.1 Streptococcus sp. 3874
TGAAACTAAGCAACTATATCACAAGATATTTTTTCGTTTCATTCATATTCAGTTGGATACTTTTCATACGACTATTTTATCAAATGGGACATTTTCACGTTCGATTTACTAAAGACATTCTCACATTCGAGCCAAATTTCAAGTTCAAGTTAGCCATGAAGAATAAATTCTCTGGGTGATTTGTAGTTCAAGCATTTTTTAGGATAGTTATTCATCCAATTTTAGATGAATGCGACTTCTTTGGGAGTCGTTTCCTTAGTCCCCTTAGGTAACCATCTACGAATGAGCCTGTTGTGATTCTCATTAGTTCCCCTTTCCCAAGAGGCATAGGGGTGCGCATAATAGATATGTTCCTCAGAAAATACATCAGACAAGCGGTTAAATTCTGTACCATTATCTGCCGTGATGGACAGAATCTTGTCTTGTTTTAAGATGAGTTTTAAAGCCTGATTGACCACCTCAGCACTTTTATTTGGAATCAATCGGATAATTTGATGCCTAGTCGTTCGATCAGTTAAGACCAGTAAACAATAATTTTTCACCCTTGTAAGCAGAACCGTATCAATCTCATAATGCCCATTCTCCAATCGCAGATTGATAGCTTCAGGACGCTGTTCGATAGATTGACCAGGGGGGTTAAAATTGGTGCTAGCCTGTTTCTTAAGCGCTTTTCCTTTTCTAGGATAGAGCAGATCCTGTTTTGACAATCCTAATTTTCCATGATGGATCCAGTAATAGATGGTAGAAATTCCCACGTTAACGCCCTTAGCCTTGACCATCATTTCAGGAGAAACCTTTTGGTTATGATAGTGGAGAATCTTTTCCTTCAGCTCCTTGTTCAATCTTGATTTCTTGACCGAGCGCTTGCGATTATTTTCATAAGACTGTTGAGCATAGTCAGCAGAATAAACCTCTTTAAAGCGTCCTTTTCCAAGACATTGTCGGACTGTCCCACGCTTGATTTCAGTATGGATAGTTTGAGGAGCTTTTCCAAGTAAAGAGGCGATTTCTCTATTTGATTTCCCTTCCTTTTTCCATCTTTCGATTAAGCGACGGCTATCGATTGTCAAATGTTTGGCTTTTGTAGTATAATGGTTTTTCATCTCTGTGCCTTTCTTGTGTTTGTGATTGAACAACAAGTATAACACAGAGGTGTTTTCTTATGCCTAGAAGAGCTTTCATTTGACAAGAGGAACCCTTGAAGCAGTTTTGTCAGCTAAACCAAAGCTAATCTTAGCCTTGGCTTGTCAGCCTAACAGCATCAAGCCTCTTATCAAATGAAATCGAGGGCTAGCTATAAGCTAGTTAAAACATCTAATTTTTAGGAGGGCTGGGTGGCTAACTTCATTATAGAACTTTCAATATCACATTCGAATCACAATAAATAAAAAAATCTTCCAATTCCCTTGCAAAAATGAAGAAAGTGTGATAACATAGTACGGTATGTAGTGCTAGCACATCCGCTATATTAGATTTAATAGGAGGAAAACACAATGGCTAAAGTATGTTACTTTACAGGTCGTAAGACTGTATCAGGAAACAACCG
>NZ_VMLA01000050.1:0-5939 GCF_013276425.1 Streptococcus sp. 3874
TACATATATCTACGGCAAGTCGACGTTGACGTGGTTTGAAGAGATTTTCGAAGAGTATTAGTCTTTATTTTCGTATGGCAAGATCAAGTTCAAGATGATTCCTGTCATGGCTGAAAGAGCAGTACCTGAAAGTGTAACTGGACCAAGTTTAAGGACAGCTCCTCCAAGTCCAAGAACCAACATAGCACTTGCGATGATGAGGTTTCGCATTTGAGCGAAATCAACACGTTCTTTAATCAAGACTTTCAAACCATTGCTGGCGATAACCCCATAGAGAAGGATTGACATACCACCAAGTACAGCGTTTGGAATAGTTGAAATCAAGGCAGTGAATTTACCAAGGAAGCTGAGGGCAATCGCGATGAAGGCAGCGTTACGGATAACTGAGACAGAAGCGATACGAGTCATACCGATAACCCCTGTATTTTCTCCGTAAGTTGTATTGGCTGGTCCACCAAGGAAGGCAGAAACAGAAGTTGCGATACCGTCACCAAGAAGAGTACGGTGGAGACCTGGTTCTTTTAAGAATTGACGGTCACAGATTTGACCCAAAACAGTATGGTCTCCGATATGTTCAGAAATTGTTACGATAGCGATTGGCAAGATAGCGATGGCTTCTGGACCAAAGTAAAGATTGTATTCTTTAAAGGCACCACCTGTGTTAAATGGCAAGTAGAAACCAGGAATTTCAAACCAGTTAGCTTTAAGAACTGGTGTAAAGTCAACCAAGCCAAGAGTTAGTGCGAAGAGGTAACCACCGATAATGGCAAAGAGAAATGGAATGATTCGTAGGAATCCTTTTCCCTTTGTATTGATAAAGGCAGCAATCAAGAAAGTAACAACTGCTACAAGAGCATTTTTCCAATTCCCATCAGCTACAAGACCAGCGTTGGTAACAGCTGAACCTGCAAGTCCAAGACCGATAACGATGATCATAGGTCCGATGATGATTGGTGGCAAGAGTTTATCAATCCATTTTGTTCCTACAAATCGGATGCTGGTAGCAACAAGGACATAGACCAAACCAGTCAAGATAACCCCTGTTTGAGCAGCAGATACATCCCCACCCATTTCTTTCATAGCCAGTGACATAGCTGTGATAAAAGCAAATGAAGAACCTAGATAAACTGGAACTTTAAAACCAGTTGAAATCATGTAGATGAGTGTTCCAACACCTGAAGCAAAAAGGGCAACAGATACAGGCATTCCCAAAATCAAGGGTACCAAGATGGTCGCACCAAACATGGCGAAAACGTGTTGGAAGCTAAGGAGAATTCCTTTTCCAGCCGAAGGACGTTGGTCAACGTCTAGTAACAAATCAACAGTTGATTCTTGTTTCATATAAACCTCACTTTTGGGCATCAAAAAAGAGCCCATTATTTTACAGCAATAGGCCCTCAGAGTAAGACTTCTCTAAAATCTAAACTTTAAAGAGTTTCAAGTATTTCTGTGTCTTCGTCACCTCACGGGATGACATTAAAAACCTTTGCTTAGGATAGTATAGCAGAAAAAAATGATTTTGTAAATCATTTTTTCCCGAGCCTAAAAATAAGAGAGCGAGGTTGATTTTGTAAATCATTTTTTCCCGAGCCTAAAAATAAAAGAGCGAGGTTGATTTTGTAAATATTTTTTTACTAAAAAGATTAAAGTGGGCGTTTATTTGGCATACCAGCCTTACGTGGATATTTATTTGGCGTTTCTTTTTTCTTTTCTACAACTGTCATATAACGCGGATCTCCATTTGGTAGGGCGTAGCTGAGATTGTCTTCGACTTTACTGAAGAGGAGGTTGAGGGCATTCTTAGCTTCTAATAATTCCTCAGGGGCATTGCTGGCCTTGAGTGCCAATAGTTTTCCGCCAACTTTAAGGTAAGGAATTGTCAATTCAGATAAAACCTGCATGCGGGCAACCGCACGAGCTGTTACAAAATCATATTGAGCACGGAAGTTCTTGTCTTGGGCAAAATCTTCGGCACGTCCGTGGTAGAAATGAACTCCGTTCAAATCCAATTCTTGAGCCAAAAGTTGCAGGAAGTTGATACGTTTATTGAGCGAATCAATGATGGTCACATCTAACTGAGGATAGAGGATTTTCATCGGCAGACTAGGAAATCCTGCCCCAGCTCCAATATCAAGCAATTTGATAGTTTCATTGGGAATCAAGCCTTGAAGAATGGGTGCAATCGAATCGTAAAAATGTTTGAGATAAACTTCTTCCTTGTCCGTAATAGCTGTTAAATTAATCTTTTCATTCCACTCAACCAAGAGTTCAAAATAACGATCAAATTGTTTTTTTTGCTGGTCCGAAAGTGGAAGATTTTGCTCGGCAAGCAAGTTGTAAAATGTTTCTGGTTTCATAGTTATTTCCTTCTTTAGTATCATCTTATTTTACCACAATCATTAAAAATTTGATATACTGGTACTAATCTAAAAGCAGAAAGGACTTATATCATGACTTGGATTATTCTTGGAGTTTTAGCTCTTATTGTTATTTTTGTGATTGTTAGCTATAACGGTTTGGTTAAAAATCGTATGCAAACAAAGGAGGCTTGGAGCCAGATTGATGTTCAGTTGAAACGTCGAAATGACCTCTTGCCAAACTTGATTGAAACTGTAAAAGGTTATGCTAAATATGAAGGTTCTACCCTTGAAAAGGTAGCAGAACTACGTAACCAAGTGGCAGCAGCGACTTCACCAGCAGAAGCTATGAAAGCTAGTGATGCCCTCACTCGTCAGGTTTCAGGTATTTTTGCAGTTGCAGAAAGCTATCCAGATTTGAAAGCTAGTGCCAACTTTGTTAAATTGCAAGAGGAGTTGACAAACACAGAAAATAAAATTTCTTACTCTCGTCAACTTTATAACAGTGTTGTCAGCAACTACAATGTAAAATTAGAAACTTTCCCAAGCAATATTATCGCTGGAATGTTTGGATTTAAAGAAGCAGATTTCCTTCAAACACCAGAAGAGGAAAAGGTAGTTCCTAAAGTTGATTTTAGCGGTTTAGGTGACTAAGATGTTGTTTGATCAAATTGCAAGCAATAAACGAAAAACGTGGATTTTGTTGCTGGTATTTTTCCTACTCTTAGCTCTTGTTGGTTATGCGGTTGGTTACCTCTTTATGCGGTCTGGGATTGGTGGTTTGGTTATCGCACTGATTATCGGCTTTATCTATGCCTTGTCCATGATTTTTCAATCAACAGAGATTGTCATGTCCATGAACGGGGCGCGTGAGATTGATGAACAAACGGCACCAGATTTCTACCACGTAGTGGAAGATATGGCTATGGTCGCTCAGATTCCTATGCCCCGTGTTTTCATCATTGATGATCCAGCCTTAAATGCCTTTGCGACAGGTTCTAACCCTCAAAATGCGGCGGTTGCTGCGACTTCAGGTCTACTAGCTATCATGAATCGTGAAGAACTAGAAGCTGTTATGGGACATGAAGTCAGTCATATTCGTAATTATGATATCCGTATTTCGACTATTGCAGTTGCCCTTGCTAGTGCTATCACCATGCTTTCTGGTATGGCAGGTCGTATGATGTGGTGGGGTGGAGCAGGTCGCAGACGAAGTGATGATGACCGAGATGGAAATGGTCTTGAAATCATTATGCTAGTGGTTTCCCTACTAGCTATTGTACTGGCACCTCTCGCTGCAACCTTGGTTCAGCTCGCTATTTCTCGTCAGAGGGAATTTCTGGCAGATGCATCTAGTGTCGAGCTGACTCGCAATCCCCAGGGAATGATTAATGCCCTAGATAAGTTGGACAATAGCAAACCTATGAGTCGCCACGTCGATGATGCTAGCAGTGCACTTTATATCAATGATCCTAAGAAAGGGGGAGGGTTCAAAAAACTCTTTTATACCCACCCACCTATCTCAGAACGGATTGAACGTTTAAAACATATGTAAAATGAAGGCTGGAAAAAGTCTTTAAAATCTGAAAAACGCATAATATCAGGTGTGAAAACTTGATATTATGCGTTTTATTATGGGAAGATTTACTTCTTTTTCTCCTAAAATTGTGTTTTTGCCCCACATATTTGCGATGTTGAAAATTTATAAATCTTGAAAATTAACTACCTCCAAACCGTGTTCTGTTAAGCGATAGATGATTGAACAGATCTCTTTTAAGAAACAACGGTCATGCGAAACAGTGATGAGACCACCAGGATAAGTGGCAAAGAGTTTTCTAATTTCGGGTTGAGAAGTTGGAGAAAAGTTTCGTGTGGGTTCATCTAGCAGGAGAAAGTTTGGTTTGCGCAAGACTAAATCCAAAAGCAGGAGTTTTCCTTGTTGTCCGCCAGATAAGAAGCGAATTTGATGCTGCATTTCTGGATAACTGAAATTGAGACTGGCTAAGTGAGATTGGATTTTTTGTAGTTCCTCTTTTTCCCCAGTTTTACTTAGATAGGCTATTGGTGATAAATCCAATTGCAGTTTTTGCTGGTAATCTTGTGGCATATAACCAAGCGAAATCTCTCTTTTAGCATTAAAAAGTTGCTGTAACTTGGCTAATAGGGTCGATTTTCCAATACCATTTGGCCCTATAATACCGATTTTTTCTTGGCCACGGACAGTTAATTGTAGTTCTTGCACCAAAATTCGCTCGCCAATGGATAAATTTTCTTTTTCCAGTTGGATTAAGACTTTAGAAGTAGGTAATGGCTGTATATCTGAGAAGAAAAGTCTGATTTCTTCCTCTTCAAGTGGCTTTTGGGTCATGGCCTGAGCTGCTCTTTCGTAGCGTTTTTCTTGTGAGAGGACAGTTTTCATCTTTTTAGCCAATAGGCGACCGGCAGTACTGTCTTTGGTAGCTCGAAGAGCAGTTTCTACATTTTGTTTAACTCGTTGATGTTTTTCCATGGTTTTATCGTAGGCTCTTTGGTCGTTGGCTGCTTGCTGGGTTTGTCTGGCAAAATTAGCCTTTCTCTGCTCACTATAACTATCATAGTCTAAATGCTCTACTAGTGTTTCTGCTTCTTTACGGTGCTTGACCAGTCGCAAGTGAACAATAGTGTCTGCCGTTTCAGAAAGAAAGTCCTCATCATGGGAAATGAAAATAACGGTTTGCCGAATCTTGCGCATTTGACCTTTTAGCCAATCAACCGTCTCAAGATCCAAGTCATTTGAAGGTTCATCTAAAAATAGAATCTCAAAAGGTTTGGCTAACTCATGGATGAGCTGAATTTTCAAAGCTTCACCCCCTGATAGACTACCAATCTCTTGGTCGCTTGCGAAACGATTGCTATCAAAATGCAATTCCTCAGCTAAACGATAGAGGACACTGTAATCTAAATCAATAGTATCTAAAAAGAAGTAGTCGTGTAGAGTTCTATTTTTCAGGTCCTCAGGAAGTTTTTGAGGAATGTAGGCTATTGATTGATAATCAGATTGAATGTCTCCCCCGATAGTGAAATCAGGCAAAGTTTCCCCCATTAAAATTTTAAGTAAGGTGGATTTGCCATTTCCTTCTTCACCAATAATAGCGACCTTTTCCCTGTCTTGGATGGTCATGCTGAGGTCAGAGACAAGGTCTCGTAAATCTTTGTTTTGTGTGATGGTCAGGTGATTGATTTTTATCATATGATTGCCCTTTCTAGAATGTTGATACTACATAACAAAAAGCTCTACTTTACCTAGTAGAGCCCAAAGTCTATGTCAAAAAAACTCTATTAATACTCTTCGAAAATCTCTTCAAACCACGTCAGCGTCGCCTTACCGTAGATATGTTACTGACTTCGTCAGTTCTATCTGCAACCTCAAAACAGTGTTTTGAGCAGCCTGCGGCTAGTTTCCTAGTTTGCTCTTTGATTTTCATTGAGTATTACTTACTCGCCAACTTCTTAAACAAAAAGAAAAACCACTACTCCTAAGAATAGCGATTTAATCATGTTTTTAAGCTACTAATGTAGTCGCTCTATTATTTAAGAGTAACT
>NZ_VMLA01000051.1:0-11889 GCF_013276425.1 Streptococcus sp. 3874
CACAACTGTCAAAGTCCCGTGTTATACTTGCCATAGTTTCTATTGTACCATAAAAGCAGGCAAATTTGTAAAAACTGACAAAATTAGCGAATTTTGGTATAATATCGTGAGGTGAATTTTATGGCAAATCTAAATCGATTCAAATTTACATTCGGGAAAAAATCATTAACCTTGACAAGCGAGCATGATAACCTTTTTATGGAGGAAATCGCCAAGGTTGCGACAGAAAAATACCAAGCAATTAAAGAACAAATGCCTAGTGCAGACGATGAAACCATCGCTCTTTTGTTGGCAGTCAACTGTTTATCAACTCAGCTCAGCCGTGAGATTGAATTTGACGATAAGGAGCAAGAGCTAGAAGAACTCCGTCACAAGCTTGTGACTTGCAAGCAAGAACAGAGCAAGATTGAGGACTCCTTATGATTTCACTCCTTCTTCTATTGGTCTTGGCTTGGGGATTTTATATCGGCTATCGGAGAGGCCTGCTCTTACAGGTTTATTACCTGATTTCAGCTATGGCATCTGCTTTTATGGCTGGTCAGTTTTACAAGGGGCTTGGCGAGCAGTTTCACTTATTGCTCCCTTATGCAAATCCGCAGGAAGGTCAGGGAACTTTCTTTTTCCCATCGGATCAACTCTTTCAGTTGGATAAGGTCTTTTATGCAGGGATCGGCTACTTGCTTGTATTTGGGATTGTCTATAGCATCGGTCGTTTGCTTGGTCTCCTATTACACTTGATCCCTAGTAAAAAATTGGGTGGTAAGTTGTTCCAAGTTTCAGCAGGTATCTTGTCCATGTTGGTGACCTTATTTGTCTTGCAAATGGCCTTGACCATCTTGGCGACCATCCCCATGGCAGCTATACAAAATCCTCTTGAAAAGAGTATCGTCGCAAAACACATCATCCAGAGCATACCAGTAACAACCAGTTGGCTCAAACAAATCTGGGTGACAAATTTAATCGGATAAAAAGGGCAGGAGTTTTCCTAGCCCTTTGTTTACAGATTGACTAGAATCTATCAGAATGTAAAAAGCTACCACACCTAGACATTCAAAGATAAGGAAATAAAGATGAATAAGAAAATATTAGAAACATTAGAGTTTAATAAGGTCAAGGCCTTGTTTGAGCCCCATTTGTTGACCGAGCAGGGCTTGGAGGAATTGAGACAGCTAGCTCCAACTGCCAAAGCAGATAAAATCAAACAGGCTTTTGCTGAGATGAAGGAAATGCAGGCTCTTTTCGTTGAGCAACCGCATTTTACCATTCTCGCAACTAAGGAAATTGCAGGAGTCTGCAAGCGGCTGGAGATGGGGGCAGACCTCAATATTGAGGAGTTCCTACTCTTGAAGCGCGTGCTTCTGTCTAGCCGAGAGCTGCAAAGTTTTTATGCCAATCTGGAAAATGTCAGCTTGGAAGAATTAGCCCTTTGGTTTGAGAAATTACATGATTTTCCGCAATTACAAGGAAATCTCCAAGCCTTTAATGATGCAGGTTTCATTGAAAATTTTGCCAGTGAAGAATTGGCGCGAATCCGCAGAAAAATCCATGATAGCGAGAGTCAGGTACGCGATGTTTTACAGGACCTGCTCAAGCAAAAAGCGCAGATGTTGACAGAAGGGATTGTTGCTAGCAGAAATGGCCGTCAGGTTTTACCAGTCAAAAATACCTACCGCAATAAGATTGCAGGTGTCGTTCATGATATTTCTGCTAGTGGAAATACCGTCTATATCGAACCCCGTGAGGTGGTCAAACTGAGCGAAGAAATTGCCAGTTTGCGAGCAGATGAGCGCTATGAAATGCTTCGCATTCTCCAAGAAATTTCTGAGCGTGTTCGCCCTCATGCGGCTGAGATTGCTAATGACGCTTGGATTATCGGTCATCTGGACTTGATTCGTGCTAAGGTTCGCTTTATCCAAGAAAGGCAAGCAGTCGTTCCTCAGATATCAGAAAATCAAGAAATTCAACTGCTCCATGTCTGCCATCCTTTGGTCAAAAATGCCGTTGCAAATGATGTCCATTTTGGACAAGATTTAACAGCTATTGTCATTACAGGTCCCAATACAGGTGGGAAGACCATCATGCTTAAAACTCTGGGCTTGACACAGGTGATGGCCCAGTCCGGTCTGCCGATTTTAGCAGACAAGGGAAGTCGTGTTGGTATTTTTGAAGAAATTTTTGCTGATATTGGCGATGAGCAATCTATTGAGCAGAGCTTGTCTACCTTCTCTAGCCACATGACCAATATTGTGGATATTCTTGGCAAGGTCAACCAGCATTCGCTCTTGCTCTTAGATGAGTTGGGGGCTGGTACAGATCCCCAAGAGGGAGCCGCTCTTGCCATGGCTATTCTGGAGGACCTTCGCCTGCGTCAAGTCAAGACCATGGCGACCACCCACTATCCAGAACTCAAGGCCTATGGTATTGAGACAGCCTTTGTGCAAAATGCCAGCATGGAGTTTGATACTGCAACTCTTCGCCCGACCTATCGCTTTATGCAGGGTGTACCTGGCCGAAGCAATGCCTTTGAGATTGCCAAACGTCTAGGCCTATCTGAAGTTATCGTAGGGGATGCCAGTCAGCAGGTCAATCAGGACAATGATGTCAACCGGATTATTGAGCAACTGGAAGAGCAGACGTTAGAGAGTCGCAAACGCTTGGACAATATCCGTGAGGTGGAGCAAGAAAATCTCAAGATGAATCGTGCGCTAAAAAAACTCTACAATGAACTCAATCGTGAAAAGGAAACCGAGCTTAATAAGGCGCGTGAACAGGCTGCTGAGATTGTGGACATGGCCCTAAGTGAGAGTGACCAGATTCTCAAAAATCTCCACAGCAAATCTCAACTTAAACCCCATGAAATCATTGAAGCCAAGGCCAAGCTGAAAAAATTGGCTCCTGAAAAAGTAGATTTGTCTAAAAACAAGGTCCTTCAAAAGGCCAAGAAAAAACGAGTTCCAAAGGTGGGAGATGATATCGTGGTTCTCAGTTATGGACAGCGTGGTACCTTGACCAGTCAACTCAAGGATGGCCGCTGGGAAGCCCAAGTAGGCTTGATTAAGATGACCTTAGAAGAGAAAGAATTTGACCTTGTTCAAGCCCAGCAAGAAAAACAAGTTAAGAAGAAACAGGTCAATGTTGTGAAACGAACTTCTGGACGAGGACCTCAAGCAAGACTGGATCTTCGAGGCAAACGTTATGAAGAGGCCATGAATGAGCTAGATGCCTTTATCGACCAAGCCCTGCTTAATAATATGGCCCAAGTTGATATCATCCATGGTATCGGAACTGGTGTCATCCGTGAAGGTGTCACCAAATACCTACAAAGAAACAAGCATGTCAAGAGTTTCGGCTATGCCCCACAAAATGCTGGAGGCAGTGGTGCGACTATTGTGACTTTTAAAGGATAAGAAATATTTCGGAATTCATAAAGTAAAAACTGTTGGGTAAATTCCCAAACTAAGTTCCACCGCTAATCCAAGTGGAAGTTAGTCTGATAAAAATCCTAAAAACCAGTGGAAATCCGTGTCAGGGTAAGTTCCACTGGTTTTACTCATGCTTGATTTCATCGCTTTTGTAGCCAAAATGAATCGAAAAAAAGAGCGCACAAAATCCCCTCATCTGAAAGCGTTTCAGATTAAGTTCCGCTATGGTGGAAGTTAGTGTGAGACGTTTGAATGCGGTTAAAGATTAGTTTTTAGAACTTATGTTGGAGTAATTTAGACGACTGGCAGACGTCTTCTGCAGGTATTTTAGAAATGCCGAGAAGCTTAGGAATCTCTTCTCCATAGGTAAATGCAAAGAGTTCATAGGCTGACTCTCCATTCAAAGCAGCACGTTTGACGCTGTTGACATGCGAACAGACGAGATTGATGTCCTCTTGAGTTAAATTGTCAAAAGAAGTTCCCTTAGGTAGAATGTCGCGAATCAGCGTGTGATTTTTCTCAATTCTGCCTTTCTGGTCAGAGCGATTAGGGTCACAAAAGAATAGCTTACTCTCTCCTCGCACATCCATTTCGATATCATCAACCCTGGCAAACTCTCCACCATTATCTGTCAGGATGACAGGAAAGAGTTGGAAGAAATCTTTGGCAGCTTGGTGAAGAGTGTTCTTGATGTCATAGAGGTGTTTGGTAACCTCAAGGGTAGTTTTATTATCCAGAAGTCTAGCGAAGATAAAGTTACAGAAAGAGAGATTGAAGGTGAGTAGGACTTTACCTCCCATCCTCCCCATAACTGTATCCATTTCCAGCCAAGAGTCTAGTTGATTCAGTGCTAAATAGTTTTGGAAATCCTCATAGGAACGGCCTTTTTTAGCTTCTTTAGGGATGGAAGGTAGCTTACTTTTCCGTCTTTCTTTGAATTTAACGGCTCTGGCTAGGTCAATAGGAGCGATAGATAGGTATCCTTTTCGGATGTGTCGATAGACGGTTGAGGAGCTGACATCAAGATTGTGAGTTTTGAGGATATGATAGATGTGTTGTCCTTTTTTAACACCCTCAGAAATGACTTTGTCCATGTCCCAGAAGGTCTTGGAATTGAGGGGAGTTCCTTCACGAGATTCAACCAGAGTTTGTTCGTACTGCTTTTGAGCTTGCTTAGCGAGGTAGAAGATCTTTTTATAGCCACAATTCTGTCTTCTTTGAGGACATCCATTACAGACAAAGGGAGTTTTGTCAAGTAGAGGGCAAGGAAGGTTATGGCATGTAGACTCTCGGACTCGTCTGTTTCGTTTGACTTCTTTGGAGACAGTGGTCGGGTCTTTTAGAATGGACTGTCCGATAGCTTTGAAGGTTTCACCGCGCTCTAAGCCTAATTGGATATCATTACGGTCTGAAAGGGTAAGGTGTTTATGTTTTGTCATAGTGAGCCTCATTTCTAACTCAAACGTCTCACACTTAATTCCACCATAAAAATCCGTTTTAGACTAATTTCCACTTTGGTCAAGCAAGTGGAAGTTACTTTGAGAAGTTACCGTAAAAACTGTTGAACTAATTTTTACTAATAAACACATTGACAAAAGCCAACATTTTTTGTAAAATAAGAATCAATTAAATACCAACACCGAATGAAGTTTAATAGAAGTGGGGAATCGTTTGATTTTCCATGACTGTAAATGGACGGAACTCTGGAGAGACCGTAAAGGCACCGAAGGGGCAAGGCAGGCAACTGCTCAAACTCTCAGGTAAAAGGACAGAGCTAGGATAGACCGCTTTTTAGCATTTATCTAAGCATTCCAGAGTACATGTATCTTGCATGTGCTCTTTCTTTTGGGGTTGAAACGATAGGAGAAGGAAATGTTAGAATTGCTTAAATCAATCGATGCTTTTGCTTGGGGACCGCCCCTCTTGATTTTATTGGTCGGAACAGGGCTTTACCTAACTATTCGGCTAGGACTCTTGCAAGTTTTGCGTCTGCCCAAGGCCTTTCAGCTTATTTTTATCCAGGATAAGGGACATGGGGATGTATCCAGTTTTGCAGCTCTGTGTACAGCCTTGGCATCAACTGTTGGAACAGGAAATATCATAGGAGTTGCGACGGCTATCAAGGTTGGTGGACCAGGAGCTCTATTTTGGATGTGGATGGCGGCTTTCTTTGGAATGGCTACCAAGTATGCGGAAGGACTCTTGGCCATCAAATACCGCACCAAGGACGACCATGGTGCAGTAGCGGGAGGTCCCATGCACTATATCCTTCTAGGGATGGGAGAAAAGTGGCGACCACTTGCTGTTTTGTTTGCAGTAGCAGGAGTATTGGTTGCTCTCTTGGGAATCGGAACCTTCACCCAAGTCAACTCGATTACAGAATCTATCCAAAATACAACGATGATTTCACCAGCCATCACAGCTCTCGTTTTGTCTGTTTTTGTAGCGATTGCAGTCTTTGGCGGACTCAAGTCCATTTCAAAGGTTTCAACTACTGTTGTTCCTTTTATGGCTATCATTTATATCTTAGGAACTCTTACAGTTATTTTCTTTAATATCGGGAAAATTCCTTCTACAATCGCTTTAATCTTGACATCGGCTTTTAGTCCCCTTGCTGCGGTAGGTGGATTTGCTGGTGCTAGCGTTCGGATGGCTATTCAAAATGGTGTGGCGCGTGGTGTGTTCTCAAATGAATCTGGTCTAGGTTCTGCTCCCATTGCAGCGGCTGCGGCTAAGACAAATGAACCAGTAGAGCAAGGTTTGATTTCTATGACAGGAACCTTTATTGATACTCTCATTATCTGTACTCTGACTGGTTTGACCATCTTGGTGACTGGTGTTTGGAGTGGTGACTTAAATGGGGTTGCCTTGACTCAGTCAGCCTTCTCAACAGTCTTTTCACACTTTGGGCCTGCCCTCTTGACCATCTTCCTTGTACTTTTTGCCTTCACAACGATTCTAGGTTGGAACTATTACGGAGAACGCTGTTTCGAGTTCCTCTTTGGTGTTCGTTTTATCTGGCTCTACCGTGTGGTCTTTGTGCTCATGGTCTTGTTGGGAGGATTTATCGAGTTGGATATGGTCTGGATTATCGCAGATATCGTCAACGCCTTGATGGTTCTGCCAAACTTGATTGCCCTCTTAGTCTTGTCGCCAGTCGTTATTGCTGAAACTAAAAAGTATTTTGACAAATAATGAAATCACACATGGCGTGTGATTTTTTTGCCTATAAATGATTTTTATCAAGCTGATATATAATATATATTATGCAAGTGATTGGAAGTGTGATAAACTAATATACAACGAAAATCTTATGAGAGAATAAAGCTTTGTCTTAAATAAACTTAGGAATCAGGATTTTATAAGATTTTCCAATAATATTAGTGTCAATAACAAGAAAAGAGGTATCTTATGACAACATTTACAATCCATACAGTAGAATCAGCACCAGCAGAAGTGAAAGAAGTTCTTGAAACAGTAGAAAAAGACAACAATGGCTATATTCCTAACCTAATCGGTCTCTTGGCCAATGCCCCGACTGCTTTAGAAGCCTACCGAACTGTCGCATCTATCAACCGTCGCAACAGCCTGACACCCGTTGAGCGTGAAGTGGTGCAAATCACGGCAGCCGTGACAAATGGTTGTGCCTTCTGTGTCGCAGGTCATACAGCTTTTTCCATCAAACAAATCCAGATGAATGATGACTTGATTCAAGCTCTTCGCAATCGTACTCCAATTGAAACAGATCCTAAATTGGATACCCTAGCTAAGTTTACCTTGGCAGTTATCAATACCAAAGGTCGTGTTGGAGATGAAGCCTTGGCTGAGTTTTTAGAAGCTGGCTACACGCAACAAAATGCCTTGGATGTGGTTCTTGGTGTCAGCCTAGCAAGCCTTTGTAACTATGCCAACAACCTAGCCAATACCCCAATTAACCCAGAATTGCAACCTTATGCTTAATTCATATCTGAGCAAAAAATGAAGTCTGAAATAATCGGACTTCGTTTTTTAGAATCTCATTCCAGTCTTTTTATGATATACTAAAGATAATATCATTATTGGAGGTTAGGATGAAAAAACTCCCCTTAGTATTTTCAGGTTGTTTGCTAGGTTTAGCAGGAGCTGGGAATCTTATTTTAGATACGTTGCCGGTTCTGTCCCATCTTTTTAGTCTGACAGGTTTGATTTTGTGGATGTACTTTCTAATTCTGCATCTCTTTAACTGGAAGGAAATTAAGCAAGAATTGGCCAAGCCCCCTCTTTTGTCAGGAATGGCAACCTTTCCCATGGCTGGGATGATTTTATCGACCTATGTCTTTCGCGTATTCTCTTATCTTCCTTTGGTTGCGCAAGGACTTTGGTGGTTTTCATTTCTCTTGGATTTGGCCTTGATTGCTGGTTTTACCATCAAGTTTGCCTGTCCAGGTCAGAGGGTTCATGCCACTCCTAGCTGGACGGTTCTCTATGTGGGGATAGCAGTGGCTGCCTTGACTTATCCTCTGGTAGGTATCATCGAAATCGCCTATGCGACCTTGAGTTTTGGTTTTCTCCTAACCTTCTATCTCTATCCCCTTATTTATAGCGATTTAAAGAAACATCCACTCCCACTAGCCTTGCTTGGCCAAGAAGGAATCTACTGTGCTCCTTTTTCTCTACTCTTGGCTTCCCTGGTTCGAGTTGGAGGAGTCAGCCTACCGACTTGGGTCTTGATTTTCATGCTTTTGGCTTCCCAATCCTTCTTTTTCTTTGTTTTGACTCGCCTACCCAATATTTTAAAACAAGGTTTTCAACCAGCCTTCTCAGCCCTCACCTTCCCGACTATTATCACAGCTACTTCGCTTAAGATGGCTCAGGGAATCTTGAAACTTCCATTTTTGGATTATTTGGTACTGGCTGAAACTGTTATTTGCCTAATCATTTTGCTCTTTGTATTAGGCGCTTATCTGATTTGGTTACGAAAAAAGGTCTAGCTAGAAATAGCTAAACCTTATTTTTTATGGTCTGATAACTTCAGCTCCACCCATGTATGGACGAAGAGCTTCTGGAATGGTCACAGAACCATCTGCATTTTGGTAGTTTTCAAGAATAGCAGCCACTGTACGTCCAACTGCAAGTCCAGAACCGTTTAAGGTATGGAGCAATTTCACCTTGCCATCTGCTTCATCACGGTAACGGATTTGGGCACGACGGGCTTGGAAATCTTCTGTGTTTGAACAGCTTGAGATTTCACGGTAAGTATTTTGGGCTGGAATCCACACTTCCAAGTCGTAAGTCTTCGCAGCTGAGAAGCCCATATCTCCAGTAGAGAGAGCAACGACACGGTATGGAAGGTTGAGTTTTTGAAGAATGTTTTCAGCGTTGGCCGTCATTTTTTCCAATTCTTCGTAAGATTCTTCTGGTTTGGCAAATTTGACCATTTCAACCTTGTGGAATTGATGCAAACGAATCAAGCCACGAGTATCACGGCCAGCTGAACCAGCCTCAGAACGGAATGATGGACTCATAGCAGTGAAGTAGATTGGAAGATCTTTGCCGTCCAAGATTTCATCACGGTAGTAGTTTGTCAGAGGAACTTCAGCTGTAGGAATAAGGACATAATTGCTGTCGCTGAGTTCAAAAGTATCTTCCTTGAATTTTGGATATTGACCAGTACCAAACATAGAGTCATGGTTAACCATATAAGGTGTGATGACTTCAGTATAGCCTTCTTTTCCATGTTCATCCAACATAAAGTTGTAGATAGCACGTTCCAAACGAGCACCGAGGCCTTTATAGAAGAGGAAGCGAGCGCCTGTTACCTTACCACCGCGTTCCCAATCAAGGATACCAAGCTCTTCACCAAGATCCCAGTGAGCTTTTGGCTCAAAGTCAAACTCGCGTGGAGTCCCCCAACGGCGAACTTCCACATTGTCGTCTTCGTCCGCCCCAACAGGAACGCTGTCAGCTGGGATATTTGGAAGAGTAGTGGTAAATTCTGTCAATTTAGCATCGATTGCTGCCAATTCAGCATCCAAGGCTTTGACCTCAGCAGATAGAGTTTGCATGGCAGCAATCTTGTCATCTGCATTTTCCTTGTTACGTTTGGCTTGGGCAATCTCAGCAGAAACTGTGTTACGTTCTGCCTTGAGAGTTTCAACCTTGACCAAGATGTCACGACGCTTAGCATCGATTTCTTTCATCTCATTCAAGACAGCAGCATCTACACCACGTGTAGCCAATTTTTCTGCGACAGCATCAAAGTCTGTACGAATACGTTTGATATCTAACATAAGAACTCCTTTATGAAAAAAGCACACCTGACAAAGCGTTGGAGTGGCAGGGCCACGGTTCCATCCAACTTCACAGGTGTGCACTTGATTGTGTATGTAATTGTTATTAACGGTAGAATTTCACCTATCCCTCCTATCTGCTCGCAGCATCCGCAGACTTTCTGAAAGAAGAAGATAACCTACTTATCCGTTGCTATGATTATACTAAAGTTTCTACTTTTTTGCAAATAGATTTTTAAATTTTTGACCAATTGTCTGAATCAGGGTCGGAAGTTTGATGACCTTGTCATTACCCAGTTTTTCACGAGCAATTTTGAGAATGGCACCTGAGTCTTTTGAAGCAAAGAGGAATTTTCCTTTGTCTGTAAAGACTTCGAAGTGGCGACTGATTTTCCGCCCAGTGACATTGGCTCCAATTTGGTTGATATGGCTCCAAGGAATCTGGATAAATTGTTCAACATTGACATCGGGGTAAAATTCCAAAGCCTGATCTCCGACAAGGAATTTCCCAACTTTCCCAGCGATAGAGAGGTAGGAAGTGCCTGTCGTACTGAGGAGTACTGTTTTGTTAAGTGATTGAGCCATGCTTAGTCTTCCTTACTTTCTTCAAAAAAGGCATTGTAGAGGGCTTTAATTGCTGCTTTCTCTTGGTCTTTATTGACAACAAACATAATAGAAACTTCACTAGAACCTTGAGACATCATCTGGATGTTGATTTTGTTTTCAGATAGAGCGCGTGTCGCAGTAGCAGTCACTCCGATATGGCTCTTCATTTTTTCACCAACAATCATAATGATAGAAAGGTCGTGTTCGATTTCTGCATGATCTACTTTAGCCTTTTGAACCAACTGACGCAGGATTTCTTCTTCCTTGATGGGAGTTAGTTCGCGAGAACGGAGAATGATAGAAAGATTGTCGATACCTGTTGGCATATGTTCCCAACCGATGTTAAGTTCTTCCAGGATTTGCAGAACCTTGCGGCCAAATCCAACCTCACGGTTCATGAGGTATTTCGACATGTTAATGCTGACAAAGCCTGAGTCACCAGCAATTCCCACAACTGGAAATTCATCACTACTGTGTTTTAGAACGATACGAGTACCCGGATGGTCAGGGTTGTTGGTATTCTTGATAACCAGAGGAATTTTTCCACGGTAGGCAGGAAGAAGAGCCTCGTCATGAAGGACTGAGAAGCCTGCATAGGCCAACTCGCGCATTTCACGGTAGGTTAACTTAGGAATCGAGTGTGGTTGGTGAATGATTCCAGGGTGGGCTGCAAAGATACCATCAACGTCCGTAAAGTTTTCATAGAGGTCGGCTTTTACACCGGCAGCAATGATAGAACCTGTAATGTCTGATCCTCCACGTGAGAAGGTACAGATTTGATTTTCCTTAGTGACACCAAAGAAACCAGGAATGACAAGGACTTCATTGGTGTTTGTCAATTCTTCAATCTTGTCATAACTTGATGGAATGATGCGAGCGTGACCAGGTTCACTTGTGACCACAATCCCAGCTTCTCTAGGGTGCATATAGCGTGCATCGATACCATTTTGGTTAAAGTAGGCAGCAATCAATTTGGCATTGTTATTTTCACCGGCTGCTAGGAAAGTATCGTAGAGAAATTCATTTTCTTCAATAGGAAGAGTGGCCAAGGCGTGAATGCTTTTAGAAATTTTTTCTAGCACAGCTGGTTTTAGTCCCAATTCACTAACCATAGCAGCATAGCGGTCGATAATCCAGCTTTGGCTCTTGCTAATATCGTTACCCGCAACATAGTCGCGGTAGTATTTAATCAGGGCATCCGTAACCTTAGTATCTTCAGCATTGCGTTTACCAGGCGCAGAAACGACTACAAAACGACGCTCTGAATCGCTTTTGACGATGTTTAAAACTTTTTCTAATTGACTAGCAGAGGCAAGAGAACTACCTCCAAATTTAACAACTTTCATAAGAACTCCTAAAGTAAGTATTTTATACGATTATAGCAGAAAGAAAGGCTTTTTTCAATGAAGAAAATAAGATGCTTTATAGGATAAAGCGAGCCTTTCCAATCGGCTGAGACACTTTCAGTCAATTTTTTCTTGCTTTCTGTTCCCAAAAAAGATATACTTTGAAAATAAAATAATTCAATACTCAATGAAAATCAAAGAGCAAACTAGGAAGCTAGCCGTAGTCAGCTCAAAGCACTGCTTTGA
>NZ_VMLA01000051.1:11897-30665 GCF_013276425.1 Streptococcus sp. 3874
TTGAGGTTGCAGATGGAAGTTGACGTAGTTTGAAGAGATTTTCGAAGAGTATAAACTGCTTATAAAATAAAAAGGAGTCCAGATGGAACATATTATTTATCAGCTTGAAGAGGATTTGGCAATTATTACTTTAAACCGTCCTGATGTCGCTAATGGTTTCCATATTCCCATGTGTGAGGAGATCTTAGAAGCCTTGACTCTGGCAGAAGAAAATCCAGCTGTGCATTTTATCTTAATCAATGCCAATGGAAAGGTCTTCTCAGTTGGGGGAGATTTGGTAGAGATGAAGCGGGCAGTGGATGAGGATGATATTCCATCATTGACAAAAATCGCAGAGTTGGTCAATACGATTTCTTATAAAATCAAGCAAATAGCCAAACCTGTTTTAATGGAAGTTGACGGTGCTGTTGCAGGTGCCGCAGCGAATATGGCTGTTGCGGCAGATTTCTGTTTGGCGACGGATAAGGCTAAGTTTATCCAAGCCTTTGTTGGTGTTGGTTTGGCTCCAGATGCAGGGGGAATTCATCTCTTGAGCCGCAGTATCGGTGTGACGCGTGCTGCTCAATTAGCTATGACAGGAGAGGCTTTAACGGCAGAAAAAGCCCTAGAATGGGGGTTGGTTTACCGCGTTTCTGAAGCTGAAAAACTTGAAAAGACGAGAGAACAGCTTCTTAAAAAATTAAGACGTGCTTCAAGTAATTCCTATGCTGCCATTAAGAAGTTGGTTTGGGAGAGCCAGTTTAAAGACTGGCAGGGTTACGCTACTTTAGAACTGAACCTACAGAAATCCTTAGCTCAAACAGAGGATTTCAAAGAAGGAGTGCGAGCTCATTCGGAGAGAAGAAGACCTAAATTTACAGGAAAATAAAAAATACTTGCATCATTCTTTGAATTTTGATATAATTCTTTCTGTCAAATGTTTTGATTGTAAAAGTTTTTTGAAGAAGGAGGGATATGAAAAATGGACTACCAACGAATCAATGAATATTTAACATCTATATTTAACAATGTCCTTGTAATTGAGGAAGTGAACTTGAGAGGTAGTCGTTTTAAGGATATCTCCATCAAAGAAATGCATACGATTGATGTCATCGGTAAGGCTCCAGATGTGACTCCAAGTCAAGTGTCAAAAGAGTTGATGGTAACTCTTGGAACTGTTACGACAAGTTTGAACAATTTAGAGCGTAAGGGCTACATTGAGCGAGTTCGGTCAGAACAGGATCGTCGTGTGGTGCATCTGCATTTGACAAAGAAGGGGCGCTTGATCCATAGACTGCATAAACGCTTCCACAAGGCCATGGTAGAAAAAATTATTGATGGCATGAGCGAGGAAGAAATTGATGTTATGAGCAAAGGTTTGACTAATCTTTACCAATTTTTGGAGGATTTGAAATAATGGCTTTTGCAAAAATAAGCCAGGTTGCTCATTATGTGCCAGAGCAAGTGGTTACAAATCACGACTTGGCTCAGATTATGGATACCAATGATGAGTGGATTTCAAGTCGAACGGGAATACGACAAAGGCATATTTCAAGAACAGAATCTACCAGTGATTTGGCTACGGAAGTTGCTAAGAAACTGATGGCAAAAGCTGGAATAATAGGAGAGGAACTGGATTTTATCATCCTAGCTACCATTACTCCAGATTCGATGATGCCCTCTACAGCTGCTCGTGTTCAAGCTAATATTGGTGCTAATAAAGCCTTTGCTTTTGACTTAACCGCGGCTTGCAGTGGATTTGTATTTGCTCTTTCAACTGCTGAAAAGTTTATCGCTTCTGGTCGCTTTCAAAAAGGCTTGGTGATTGGTAGTGAAACCCTCTCTAAGGCAGTCGATTGGTCGGATCGATCAACAGCTGTGTTGTTTGGAGATGGTGCTGGTGGTGTCTTGTTAGAAGCTAGCGAGCAAGAGAATTTCTTAGCTGAGAGTCTCAATAGCGATGGAAGTCGCAGTGAGTGTTTAACTTATGGGCATTCAGGTTTGCATTCTCCATTTTCAGATCAAGAAAGTGCAGATTCATTTTTGAAGATGGATGGACGCGCAGTCTTTGATTTTGCCATTCGAGATGTAGCCAAGTCTATCAAGCAGACTATTGAAGAATCTCCTATAGAGGCGACAGACTTGGATTATCTGCTATTGCATCAGGCTAATATCCGTATTTTGGATAAGATGGCTAGAAAAATTGGTGTTGACCGAGACAAACTTCCAGCCAATATGATGGAATATGGCAATACCAGTGCAGCCAGTATCCCGATTTTACTTTCAGAGTGTGTAGAACAAGGTCTCATCCCTTTAGATGGTAGCCAGACTGTTCTTCTATCAGGCTTCGGTGGAGGCTTGACCTGGGGCACGCTCATTCTTACAATTTAGGTAATCATGTGGTGAACACATTGTTATAAAAAACTATTTATTTTAAAGGAGTCCTATCATGGCAGTATTTGAAAAAGTACAAGAAATTATCGTTGAAGAACTTGGAAAAGATGCATCAGAAGTAACACTTGAATCAACTTTTGATGATTTGGACGCTGATTCATTGGACTTGTTCCAAGTAATCTCAGAAATCGAAGATGCTTTTGATATCCAAATCGAAGCAGAAGATGACTTGAAAACAGTTGGTGACTTGGTTGCCTACGTTGAAGAGCAAACAAAATAATACTCAATGAAAATCAAAGAGCAAACTAGGAAGCTAGCCGCAGGCTGTACTTGAGTACGGCAAGGTGACGCTGACGTGGTTTGAATTTGATTTTCGAAGAGTATAAGCAGAATATAGATAGAAGGAGTAGGGAAACCCGCTCCCTCTTGTTTAGGCAATAGTTTGATTGTCAAATTATGACAGTATCGAACTATTACGTAAGCAAGAAACGATGGAGGCACTATGAAAACGCGTATTACAGAATTATTGAACATTGATTATCCTATCTTTCAAGGAGGAATGGCTTGGGTTGCTGATGGTGATTTGGCAGGGGCTGTTTCTAAAGCTGGAGGACTAGGGATTATCGGTGGGGGAAATGCCCCGAAAGAAGTTGTCAAGGCAAATATTGATAAGATCAAATCATTGACGGATAAACCCTTTGGTGTCAACATCATGCTCTTGTCTCCCTTTGTGGAAGATATTGTAGATCTCGTTATCGAGGAAGGTGTTAAGGTAGTGACAACAGGTGCAGGAAATCCTGGTAAATACATGGAACGTTTCCATGAAGCTGGGATAATCGTTATTCCTGTCGTTCCTAGTGTTGCTTTAGCTAAACGCATGGAAAAAATCGGTGCAGACGCTGTTATTGCAGAAGGAATGGAAGCTGGGGGGCATATCGGTAAATTAACAACCATGACCTTGGTGCGACAGGTAGCCACAGCTGTATCTATTCCTGTTATTGCTGCAGGAGGAATTGCGGATGGTGAAGGTGCTGCGGCTGGCTTTATGCTAGGTGCAGAGGCTGTACAGGTGGGGACACGGTTTGTAGTTGCAAAAGAGTCGAATGCCCATCCAAACTACAAGGAGAAAATTTTAAAAGCAAGGGATATTGATACTACGATTTCAGCTCAGCACTTTGGTCATGCTGTTCGTGCTATTAAAAATCAGTTGACTAGAGATTTTGAACTGGCTGAAAAAGATGCCTTTAAGCAGGAAGATCCTGATTTAGAAATCTTTGAACAAATGGGAGCAGGCGCCCTAGCCAAAGCAGTTGTTCACGGTGATGTGGATGGTGGCTCTGTCATGGCAGGTCAAATCGCAGGGCTTGTTTCTAAAGAAGAAACAGCTGAAGAAATCCTAAAAGATTTGTATTACGGAGCAGCTAAGAAAATTCAAGAAGAAGCCTCTCGCTGGGCAGGAGTTGTAAGAAATGACTAAAACAGCCTTTTTATTTGCTGGTCAAGGTGCCCAGTATCTAGGGGTGGGACGGGATCTCTATGATCACTACCCTATTGTCAAAGAAACGATTGATCGAGCGAGTCAGGTGCTCGGTTATGATTTGCGTTATCTCATCGATAGGGAAGAAGACAAACTCAATCAGACCCGCTATACGCAACCAGCCATTCTAGCGACTTCGGTTGCTATCTACCGTTTATTGCAAGAAAAGGGCTATCAGCCTGATATGGTTGCTGGTTTATCTCTTGGAGAATACTCTGCCTTGGTGGCAAGCGGCGCCTTGGATTTTGAAGATGCGGTTGCCTTGGTAGCTAAGCGTGGAGCCTATATGGAAGAAGCGGCTCCTGCTGACTCTGGTAAGATGGTAGCAGTTCTCAATACGCCAGTAGAGGTCATTGAAGAAGCCTGTCAAAAAGCTTCTGAACTTGGAGTGGTTACTCCAGCCAACTATAACACACCTGCACAAATCGTCATTGCTGGAGAAGTGGTTGCAGTTGATCGAGCGGTTGAACTTTTGCAAGAAGCAGGTGCCAAACGCTTGATTCCTCTCAAGGTGTCAGGTCCCTTTCACACCGCTCTCCTTGAACCTGCTAGCCAGAAACTAGCTGAAACTCTAGCTCAGGTAAGTTTTTCAGATTTTACTTGTCCCCTAGTCGGCAATACAGAAGCTGCTGTGATGCAAAAAGAGGACATTGCTCAGCTCTTGACGCGTCAGGTCAAGGAACCCGTTCGTTTCTATGAAAGTATTGGGGTCATGCAAGAAGCAGGCATAAGCAACTTTATCGAGATTGGACCGGGGAAAGTCTTGTCAGGTTTTGTTAAAAAAATTGATCAAACTGCTCACTTAGCTCATGTGGAAGATCAAGCGAGTTTAGTAGCACTTTTAGAAAAATAGACTAAAATAAGTAGAAGTTTTGAAAGGAAAAAAATGAAACTAGAACATAAAAATATCTTTATTACAGGTTCGAGTCGTGGAATTGGTCTTGCCATCGCCCACAAATTTGCTCAAGCAGGAGCCAACATTGTCTTAAACAGTCGTGGGGCAATCTCAGAAGAATTGCTCGCTGAGTTTTCAAACTATGGTATCAAGGTGGTTCCCATTTCAGGAGATGTATCAGATTTTGCAGACGCTAAGCGTATGATTAATCAAGCTATTGCAGAACTGGGTTCAGTAGATGTTTTGGTCAACAATGCAGGGATCACCCAAGATACTCTTATGCTCAAGATGACAGAAGCAGATTTTGAAAAAGTGCTCAAGGTCAATCTGACTGGTGCCTTTAATATGACACAATCAGTCTTGAAACCGATGATGAAAGCCAGAGAAGGTGCTATCATTAATATGTCTAGTGTTGTTGGTTTGATGGGGAATATTGGTCAAGCTAACTATGCTGCTTCTAAGGCTGGCTTGATTGGCTTTACCAAGTCTGTGGCACGCGAGGTCGCTAGTCGGAATATACGAGTCAATGTGATTGCTCCAGGAATGATTGAGTCTGATATGACCGCTATCTTATCAGATAAGATTAAGGAAGCTACACTAGCTCAGATTCCGATGAAAGAATTTGGGCAGGCAGAGCAGGTTGCAGATTTGACAGTATTTTTAGCAGGCCAAGATTATCTAACTGGTCAAGTGGTTGCCATTGATGGTGGCTTAAGTATGTAGCGAAAGCTAGAGGTGAAAAGAATGAAACTAAATCGAGTAGTGGTAACAGGTTATGGAGTAACATCTCCAATCGGAAATACACCAGAAGAATTTTGGAATAGTTTAGCAACTGGGAAAATCGGCATTGGTGGCATTACAAAATTTGATCATAGTGACTTTGATGTGCATAATGCGGCAGAAATCCAAGATTTTCCGTTCGATAAATACTTTGTAAAAAAAGATACCAACCGTTTTGATAACTATTCTTTATATGCCTTGTATGCAGCCCAAGAGGCTGTAAATCATGCCAATCTTGATGTAGAGGCTCTTAATAGGGATCGTTTTGGTGTTATCGTTGCATCTGGTATTGGTGGAATCAAGGAAATTGAAGATCAGGTACTTCGCCTTCATGAAAAAGGACCCAAACGTGTCAAACCAATGACTCTTCCAAAAGCTTTACCAAATATGGCTTCTGGGAATGTAGCCATGCGTTTTGGTGCAAACGGTGTTTGTAAATCTATCAATACTGCCTGCTCTTCATCAAATGATGCGATTGGGGATGCCTTCCGCTCCATTAAGTTTGGTTTCCAAGATGTGATGTTGGTGGGAGGAACAGAAGCTTCTATCACACCTTTTGCCATCGCTGGTTTCCAAGCCTTAACAGCTCTCTCTACTACAGAGGATCCAACTCGTGCTTCGATCCCATTTGATAAGGATCGCAATGGGTTTGTTATGGGTGAAGGTTCAGGGATGTTGGTTCTAGAAAGTCTTGAACACGCTGAAAAACGTGGAGCTACTATCCTGGCTGAAGTGGTTGGTTACGGAAATACTTGTGATGCCTACCACATGACTTCTCCACATCCAGAAGGTCAGGGAGCTATCAAGGCCATCAAACTAGCCTTGGAAGAAGCTGAGATTTCTCCAGAGCAAGTAGCCTATGTCAATGCTCACGGAACGTCAACTCCTGCCAATGAAAAAGGAGAAAGTGGTGCTATCGTAGCTGTTCTTGGTAAGGAAGTACCTGTATCATCAACCAAGTCTTTTACAGGACATTTGCTGGGGGCTGCGGGTGCAGTAGAAGCTATCGTCACCATCGAAGCTATGCGTCATAACTTTGTACCAATGACAGCTGGGACAAGTGAAGTATCAGATTATATCGAAGCTAATGTCGTTTATGGACAAGGCTTGGAGAAAGAAATTCCATACGCTATTTCAAATACTTTTGGTTTTGGAGGCCACAATGCAGTTCTTGCTTTCAAACGTTGGGAGAATAGATAAGTATGAATTTAAACGATATTAAAGACTTGATGACTCAATTTGACCAGTCAAGTTTGAGAGAATTTTCTTATAAAAATGGGACGGATGAGTTGCAGTTTAGCAAGAATGAAGCGAGATCTGTGCCTGAAGTTGCAACTCAAGTCGCTCCAGCACCCGTTCTAGCAACACCGAGTCCAGTAGCTCCTACATCTGCTCCAGCAGAGACTGTAGCAGAAGAAGTTCCAGCTCCAGCTGAAGCAAGTGTGGCTACTGAGGGAAATCTTGTAGAGAGTCCACTTGTTGGAGTGGTTTACTTGGCTGCTGGACCAGATAAACCTGCCTTCGTTACAGTTGGTGATAGTGTCAAAAAAGGTCAAACATTGGTCATTATCGAAGCCATGAAAGTCATGAATGAAATCCCAGCTCCTAAGGATGGTGTGGTAACGGAAATTCTCGTCTCTAACGAAGAAATGGTTGAGTTTGGTAAAGGATTGGTATGTATCAAATGATCGATATTCAAGGAATCAAAGAAGCCCTTCCCCACCGTTATCCTATGCTTCTAGTGGACCGTGTCTTGGAAGTGAGCGAGGATACCATTGTTGCTATCAAAAATGTGACCATCAACGAGCCTTTCTTTAACGGTCATTTTCCTCAATACCCAGTTATGCCAGGTGTTCTGATTATGGAAGCCTTGGCGCAAACTGCTGGTGTGTTGGAGTTATCAAAACCTGAAAATAAAGGAAAACTGGTCTTTTACGCTGGTATGGACAAGGTTAAGTTCAAGAAGCAAGTTGTACCAGGCGACCAATTGGTTATGACAGCGACTTTTGTAAAACGTCGTGGCACCATAGCTGTGGTTGAAGCAAAGGCTGAAGTGGATGGCAAGCTTGCAGCCAGTGGTACCCTTACTTTTGCAATTGGGAACTAAGGAGGTTCTCCATGTTTCGAAAAATTTTAATTGCCAATCGTGGTGAAATTGCGGTTCGTATTATCCGTGCGGCACGTGAATTGGGGATTGCGACGGTAGCGGTTTATTCAACTGCTGATAAGGAAGCCCTCCATACGCTTTTAGCAGATGAAGCGGTTTGTATCGGCCCTGGCAAGGCTACAGAGTCTTATCTCAATATTAATGCGGTTCTATCAGCTGCAGTCTTGACTGAGGCAGAAGCTATTCACCCAGGTTTTGGATTTCTCAGTGAAAATTCCAAATTTGCAACCATGTGTGAAGAGGTGGGAATCAAGTTTATCGGTCCATCTGGCCATGTTATGGATATGATGGGGGATAAGATCAATGCGCGTGCTCAGATGATCAAAGCTGGTGTTCCAGTCATTCCAGGTTCGGATGGAGAAGTGCATAACTCTGAAGAAGCTTTGATTGTTGCTGAAAAAATTGGCTATCCTGTTATGCTCAAGGCTTCAGCAGGTGGAGGTGGTAAAGGGATTCGTAAGGTTGAAAAACCAGATGACCTCGTTTCTGCCTTTGAAACTGCCTCTAGTGAGGCCAAGGCCAATTATGGCAATGGTGCCATGTACATAGAACGGGTTATCTATCCAGCTCGGCACATTGAGGTTCAAATCCTAGGTGATGAGCATGGACATGTGATTCACTTGGGTGAACGGGATTGTTCTCTTCAAAGGAATAACCAAAAGGTTTTGGAAGAAAGTCCCTCGATTGCAATCGGAAAAACGCTGCGTCATGAAATAGGTGCTGCTGCTGTTCGAGCGGCAGAGTTTGTTGGCTATGAGAATGCAGGGACTATTGAGTTTCTTCTTGATGAAGCAAGTAGCAACTTCTACTTCATGGAAATGAATACTCGTGTTCAGGTGGAACATCCAGTAACAGAATTTGTTTCAGGTGTGGATATCGTTAAGGAACAGATTCGCATTGCGGCAGGTCAGCCCCTGTCTGTTAAGCAAGAAGATATTGTCCTACGCGGTCATGCCATCGAGTGTCGTATCAATGCAGAAAACCCAGCCTTTAACTTTGCTCCAAGTCCAGGTAAGATTACCAATCTCTATCTGCCAAGTGGTGGAGTTGGCTTGCGCGTGGATTCAGCAGTTTATCCAGGCTATACTATTCCGCCTTATTATGATAGTATGATTGCCAAAATCATCGTACACGGCGAAAATCGTTTTGACGCCTTGATGAAAATGCAACGTGCCCTCTATGAATTAGAGATTGAAGGAGTGCAGACCAATGCAGATTTCCAGCTTGACCTCATTTCAGATCGCAATGTCATTGCTGGGGATTATGATACTTCCTTCTTGATGGAAACCTTCTTACCTAAATATCAAGAAAAAGAATAAAATGACTTTAAGAGTTTAAACCGAAAAGGGGAATCAATGGCTCTATTTAGTAAAAAAGATAAGTATATTCGAATCAATCCCAATCGTTCGGTTAGGGAAAAACCTCAAGCTAAGCCAGAGGTTCCAGATGAATTATTTTCCCAGTGTCCAGGCTGTAAGCATACCATTTATCAGAAGGATCTGGGAAGTGAGCGTATCTGTCCGCACTGTAGCTATACCTTTCGTATTTCTGCCCAAGAACGCTTGGCTTTGATGATTGATATGGGAACCTTCAAGGAATTGTTTACAGGGATTGAAAGCAAGGATCCCTTGCATTTCCCTGGTTATCAAAAGAAACTAGCAACTATGCGTGAAAAAACAGGTCTGGATGAAGCCGTTGTGACAGGAACAGCTCTTATAAAAGGTCAGACTGTGGCTCTTGGGATTATGGATTCTAACTTTATCATGGCTTCTATGGGTACGGTTGTAGGTGAAAAAATCACTCGTTTGTTTGAGTATGCGACTGTCGAAAAATTGCCAGTTGTCCTATTCACAGCCTCTGGTGGAGCCCGTATGCAGGAAGGAATCATGAGTCTCATGCAGATGGCTAAGATCTCTGCGGCGGTTAAACGCCATTCAAATGCTGGTCTCTTTTACCTGACCATTTTGACAGATCCAACGACTGGTGGTGTGACAGCTTCTTTCGCTATGGAAGGCGATATCATTCTGGCTGAACCACAGAGCTTGGTTGGTTTTGCTGGGCGTCGTGTGATTGAAAATACGGTTCGTGAAAGCTTGCCTGAGGATTTCCAAAAGGCAGAATTCCTATTAGAACATGGCTTTGTGGATGCTATTGTCAAAAGAAGAGACTTACCAGATATGATTGCTAGCCTAGTCAGATTGCATGGAGGGAGTCCTAGATGAATATTGCAAAAATAGTCAGAGAAGCGCGTGAGCAGAGTCGCTTGACAACCTTGGACTTTGCGACAGGCATTTTTGATGAATTTATCCAATTACATGGTGACCGTTCTTTTCGTGATGATGGTGCAGTTGTTGGTGGTATTGGTTGGCTTGGAGACCAAGCTGTAACAGTGGTTGGTATCCAAAAAGGCAAGAGTTTGCAAGACAACCTCAAACGGAATTTTGGCCAACCACATCCAGAAGGCTACCGAAAGGCACTGCGGTTGATGAAACAGGCTGAGAAATTTGGCCGTCCAGTTGTGACCTTTATCAATACAGCAGGTGCTTATCCTGGTGTCGGAGCGGAAGAACGTGGACAGGGAGAAGCTATTGCTCGCAATCTCATGGAAATGAGTGATTTGAAAGTTCCTATTATTGCCATCATTATCGGTGAAGGTGGTTCAGGTGGGGCTCTGGCTCTAGCCGTTGCGGACCGTGTTTGGATGCTGGAAAATTCTATCTATGCTATTCTCAGTCCAGAAGGCTTTGCTTCCATTTTATGGAAGGACGGAACTCGTGCCATGGAAGCAGCAGAACTGATGAAAATCACTTCCCATGAACTGTTAGAAATGGACGTGGTGGACAAGGTGATTTCTGAAGCAGGACTTTCTAGTAAAGAACTGATTAAGAGTGTCAAGAAAGAACTTCAAGCTGAGCTGGCTAGACTTTCACAAAAACCGCTAGAAGAGTTGCTGGAAGAACGCTATCAACGATTTAGAAAATACTAATACCTCAGAATACGCAAAAACTAGAACTGGCAGTTAGTTCTAGTTTTTATGTGGTTCTTACTCTGTATCAAGGACGAAGTAAAAGGTGCTTGGAAGACCAAACACCTTTTCGATTATTCATTTTTTTCTGTTACAAACTGGCTGAGCAGTCCGTTGATAAAGCGGGCTGATTTTTGATCTGAAAAATTCTTAGCGAGTTCAATAGCTTCATTGACTGCTACCAGCTGAGGTGTATCAAATGATGTGATTTCAAAGATACCCAAGCGTAGTAAGTTTTTTTCGACCAAAGTCAAACGTTCAACTGTCCAGCCTGACTTGAGGTGCTGGTTGATTTGTTTATCCAACTCTTCTTTTTGAGCTTGGATACCAGAAACCAAGTTTAGAAGAAAGGCTGGGATTTGCACATCTGCATCTTCACGGTCATGTGTGTAGGCAAAGCGACAAGCCGTTTCCATATCTGTACCGAATTCAAGGCTCATAAGAGCTTGAAAAGCGCATTTACGAAGTTCGCGTCTAGATTCTAATAATGGACTAGTCATTGAGGAAGTCCTCGTTAAATAGATCTTTCAACTCAGGTTTTGGTGTTTTATCTGGAACGATTCCTGTAACATGGATATTGACAGCAGAAAGTTCCACATCAGCCATATCATGGACAGCATCTTTGACCGCTTTTTGAATAGCAAGAGCCACTTTTGGTACTTTCACACCGTACTCAAGGTAGAGGTAGATGTCAGCAGTTAGTTCTTCATTGCTTTCTTTTAAGTAGACACCACGACCAAGAGAGAGTTTTGATAGGGTGTCAGATACGGATTTATTTGAAAATGAGTGGACACCCTCAACTTTAGCAGTTGCGATGGCAATAATTTTTTCAAGTACACGTGGAGCGATAACGATTTCGCCAAATTGTTCTTCAATTCCCATAGAATGACCTCTTTCTAGAGATTAGGCACGAGAAACGTAAGTTCCTTCTGCAGTGTTGATGATCAATTTTTGTCCAGCTTCGATGAAGTCAGGAACGTTGACAACAAGTCCAGTTTCCATAGTTGCTGGTTTACCAGAACCTGTAACAGTAGCACCTTTGATAGATGGTTGTGTTTCAGCAACTGTCAATTCAACAGTAGTTGGTACAGTTACACCGATTACTTCAGTTCCGTAGAATTGGATTTTCACATCAGAGTTTTCAAGGATGTAAAGCAACTCATTTTCAACATTTACGACTGGTATTTCGTATTGGTCGTAAGTTTCAGTGTTCATGAAGTAGGCAGTTTCATCCATTTTGTACAAGTATTGAGCTGGAACAGTTTCGATAATAGCTTGTTCGAATTTTTCTTCTGGACGGTAGCTTGTATCAAATGTAGAACCAGTACGGACATCACGCAATTTCATACGCATGATTGTGTTCCCTTTACCTGGTTTGTGGTGGCTAGCTTCCAAAACGCGGATCAATTTTCCGTCTGCAGTTTCAAATGTCATACCAGCTTTCAATTTGCTTGCTTCAATCATGTTTTTACCTCTTTAATAAATATTATTACTCTTCATTTTACCATAAAATCTTCTGGAAATAAAGCCAAAATAGTTATTGGGAGATGGTAGGGGAGAAAAAACCAACCTCAAGGCTGGTTTCTTTTACATATTAATCTTCTTTCAACTTCGCCAATTCCTGTGCAAGTAGTTTAAGGGCAACTTGTGGGTTGGCTTGGCCTTTGGTTGCCTTCATAAGGAATCCTGTAAAGGCCTTGTCGGCGTTACGTTTGCCTGACTTGAAGTCGGCAACAGCAGCTTCGTTATCGGCAAAGACTTGGTGGATGATTGGGATCAAGATAGCTGGATCTGAAATTTGAACCATACCTGCTTTTTCCACGTATTCACGCGCGCCACCGCCATTTTTAGCTAGATGGACAAAGACTTTCTTAGCAATCTTAGAAGAGATAGTGCCGTCTTCGATGATGGCAATCATTTCAACCAAGTTTTCTGGTGTCAATTCGATTTGTTCCAGTGTCTTGCCTTCAGCGTTCAAGAACTGAGCGACTTCGCCTTGGAGCCAGTTAGAGACTTGTTTGGCATCTCCTCCGAGAGCCACAGCTTTCTCAAAGAAGTCAGAAGTGACTTTGTTTGCAGTCAACTGGCTAGCATCGTAGTCTGACAAACCAAGGTCAGCCACGTAGCGAGCACGGCGTTCTTTTGGAAACTCTGGCAATTCAGTGCGCATTTCCTCGATCCACTCGTCTGAGATTTCAAAGAGAGGTAGGTCTGGTTCTGGGAAGTAGCGGTAGTCTGCAGCTCCTTCTTTGACACGCATGAGGATGGTTGCCTTGTTAGCTTCATCGTAACGGCGTGTTTCTTGGCGGATTTGACCACCTGAGCGTAGGATTTCGGCTTGACGTTGGACTTCGTATTCAAGCCCCTTGCGGACGTTTGAGAAGGAATTGAGGTTCTTCAACTCTGTCTTGGTACCGAATTTTTCTTGACCATACGGACGAAGAGAGATATTGGCATCCACACGCATAGAACCTTCTTCCATCTTAACGTCAGAAATGCCAGCGTACTGGATGACTTCCTTGAGGGCAGTTAGGTAAGCGTAGGCTTCTTCTGGCGAGCGCATGTCGGCTTCAGATACAATCTCAATCAATGGTACCCCTTGACGGTTGAGGTCAACATAAGAGTAGCCATCTGTACCGTGGGTGTTCTTACCAGCATCTTCCTCTAGGTGGGCGCGTTCGATACCGATTTTCTTAGTTGTACCGTCTTCTAGCTCCACTTCAATCCAGCCGTTGTAACCGATTGGCTCATCAAACTGAGAAATTTGGTAGGCTTTGGGATTATCAGGGTAGAAGTAGTTCTTGCGGTCAAAGTGCATTTTTTTGTGGATGTCCATGTTGAGGGCAAGAGCCGCCTTGATACCAGCATCGACTACACCCTTATTGAGAACTGGCAGAACTCCTGGGAAAGACCAGTCAATCACGTTGGTGTTGGCATTTTGGTCATTTCCGAAGTGGGCAGAAGTAGGTGAGAAGATTTTTGAATTGGTGTTGAGCTCTACGTGGACTTCAAGTCCAATGACTGTTTCAAAGTTCATTAGTTGTCACCTCCAAAAATCACGGGTTGTTGTTTATGGTAGTCTGTTGTTGCTTCAAAGGCAGCAGCAACTTGGTAAATGGTTTCTTCAGAGTACTTAGGACCAATCAATTGCAGACCGACTGGTAGACCTTGAGAGAATCCAGCTGGAATCGAAATTCCAGGCAGTCCTGCCAAGTTTACAGGTATAGTCAAAAGGTCAGCCAAGTACATGGCAACTGGGTCATGGTTGAGTGAGTCCAAGTCATAAGCAACACTTGGAGCAGTTGGACCCAAAATCAAGTCATAATCCGCGAAGACGTTTTCGAAATCTTGAATGATGAGGGTACGGACTTGACCAGCTTTCTTGTAGTAAGCATCGTAGTAACCTGATGAAAGGCTGAAAGTACCTAGCATGATACGGCGTTTCACTTCTTCACCGAAACCTTGGCTACGGCTGTTTACATAGATTTCATTAAGGTTGCTTGCATCTTCTGCGCGGTAGCCGTAACGGATACCGTCAAAACGTTGCAAGTTTGATGAAGCTTCTGATGAAGCGATGATGTAGTAAACGGCAACACCGTATTTAGAGTGAGGAAGGCTGACTTCTTCGACGATAGCGCCCAATTTTTCAAAGTGCTTAGCAGCATTCAGAATGGTTTCCTTAACCTCTGGGTCAATTCCTTCGCCTAGGTATTCCTTAGGTAAAGCAATTTTCATGCCCTTGATGTCTTGACCGATTTTTGAAGTAAAGTCGGCGATGCGGACAGGAGCAGAAGTAGAGTCTTTGGCATCTTCGCTGGCAATAGCGTTGAGCAAGAGGGCGTTTTCCTTAACAGTTGGTGCGAAAGGTCCAATCTGGTCTAATGAGCTACCAAAGGCAATGAGACCGAAACGAGAAACCGTTCCGTAGGTTGGTTTGAGACCAACAATCCCGTTGAAGGCAGCAGGTTGGCGGATAGAACCACCGGTATCAGAACCAAGTGACAAGCGGACTTGTCCTGAGGCTACAGCTGCGGCTGAACCACTTGAAGAACCACCAGGAACCTTGGTCCGATCCCAAGCATTTTTAGTGGCACCGTAGTGAGAAGTTTCACCTGAACCACCCATGGCAAACTCGTCCATGTTAGTCTTTCCAACAACAATCATACCTTTAGCTTTGGCATTAGCAACGGCTGTCGCATCAAAGATAGGCTCGTAGTTGTAGAGCATTTTTGAGGCGGCAGTTGTGAGAATACCGTCTGTAGAGATGTTATCCTTTACTGCAAGCGGAATTCCTGAAAGGACATTATCAGCATCGATTCCAGCTTGGTCAATAGCCTTGGCTTGAGCAAGGGCTTGCTCCTCAGCGATGGTAACAAAAGCGTTGATAGCTGTCTCGCGAGATTTGATATCTTCAAGCGTAGCTTGGGTCAATTCCGTTGCTGAAATTTCCTTAGAAACAAGGAGATTGTGCAAGTCTTCAATGGTTTTATTGTTAAAAGTCATTAGGCATCTCCTCCATCGTCTAGGATAGCTGGTACCTTGATATAGTAGTTGTCTTTTTCAGGTACGTTTTTAAACAAGCGATCACGGTCTGTTCCTTCTTCGGCCACATCAGGGCGGAGTACAGTCTTGCGGTCAGCCATAGTCGTAGTAGGTGCGACACCAGTTGTGTCAACTTCGCCCAGCAATTCAACCATGTCAACAATCTTAGACAAGGTAGTCGCAAAGGCAGCAGTTTCTTCTTCAGAGAATCTTAATTTTGAAAGATTGGCAACGTGTGTTACCTCTTCTTGCGTAATTTTCATCTTGCATCCTTTCGTGAAATGATGATTTTTAGTCTGTTCTATTTTACCATATTTTCCTATAAATAAGGGAGGGATAAGTGAAAAGAAATAGAAATTGAAAAAAATGCTAAAATCCGATATAATGGAGTGTTGAAAGGAATGGTAAAATCCAATGTAAAAATCATTCTTAGCTATCGAAACAAGGAAAATAGAGAATCAAAGAAAGAGAACTTATGAATATTCAAGAAGAAATTAAGAAACGCCGTACCTTTGCCATCATCTCCCACCCTGACGCGGGGAAAACTACTATTACTGAGCAGTTGCTCTACTTTGGGGGCGAGATTCGTGAGGCTGGTACGGTTAAAGGAAAGAAAACAGGGACTTTTGCCAAGTCTGACTGGATGGATATCGAGAAGCAACGTGGGATTTCGGTTACTTCATCTGTTATGCAGTTTGACTACGATGGCAAGCGCGTGAATATCCTAGACACACCAGGGCACGAGGACTTCTCAGAAGATACTTATCGTACCTTGATGGCGGTGGATGCTGCGGTCATGGTCGTGGATTCTGCCAAGGGTATCGAGGCCCAAACTAAGAAGTTGTTTGAGGTTGTCAAACACCGTGGCATTCCAGTCTTTACCTTTATGAACAAGCTAGACCGTGACGGACGTGAGCCACTGGACCTCTTGCAAGAATTGGAAGAAGTCTTGGGAATTGCTAGCTACCCTATGAACTGGCCAATCGGGATGGGGAAAGCTTTTGAGGGTTTGTATGATCTCTATAACCAACGCCTGGAGCTCTACAAAAGGGATGAGCGTTTTGCTAGTCTAGAAGATGGGGACAAGCTTTTTGGTAGCAATCCTTTCTACGAGCAAGTCAAAGATGATATTGAACTTTTAAATGAAGCTGGAAATGAGTTTTCAGAGGAAGCTATCCTTGCTGGAGAATTGACACCTGTCTTCTTTGGTTCAGCTTTGACAAACTTTGGTGTGCAGACCTTCCTTGAGACCTTCCTCAAGTTTGCTCCAGAACCACATGGACACAAGAAAACAGACGGTGAAGTTGTGGATCCGTACGACAAGGATTTCTCAGGATTTGTCTTTAAAATCCAAGCCAACATGGACCCTCGTCACCGTGACCGTATTGCCTTTGTCCGTATCGTATCAGGCGAATTTGAGCGTGGTATGAGTGTCAACCTGCCTCGTACTGGTAAGGGAGCTAAGCTGTCAAATGTTACTCAGTTTATGGCGGAAAGTCGTGAGAATGTAACCAATGCCGTGGCGGGTGATATTATCGGTGTATACGATACAGGTACTTATCAAGTTGGGGATACCTTGACAGTTGGGAAAAACAAATTTGAATTTGAACCACTGCCAACCTTTACACCTGAGATTTTCATGAAAGTTTCTGCCAAGAATGTCATGAAGCAAAAATCCTTCCACAAGGGGATTGAGCAACTGGTGCAAGAGGGGGCTATTCAGCTTTATAAGAATTACCAAACAGGCGAGTATATGCTGGGAGCTGTAGGTCAACTCCAGTTTGAAGTCTTTAAGCACCGTATGGAGGGCGAGTACAATGCGGAAGTCGTCATGAGCCCAATGGGGAAAAAGACCGTTCGTTGGATCAAGCCTGAGGACTTGGATGAACGCATGTCGTCAAGTCGCAATATCTTGGCTAAAGACCGCTTTGACCAACCAGTCTTCCTCTTTGAAAATGACTTTGCCCTCCGTTGGTTTGCGGACAAGTATCCAGATGTAGAGTTGGAAGAAAAGATGTGACTCAGTACCAACAATTGGAACTAAAGTTCCTAATTGTTGGACGCTAGTCGCTATTTGGCGAACTAGCTAATTGCCTCACTAACTGAGTTTTACAAATGGAATTGATTTGTAAAACTCAGTGTCGTAGTTCAGTAAATTTATTTGATTGTGTAACAATCTAAGTAACTAACGAGTCTGGGACAAAAGTCTAACCTTAAATATAAAAAGCGAACAAAACAAGTTATCTGACACTCAGAATTCTGTTTTGTTTGCTTTTTTGTCTAATCTATCGATTTTAAAAACTTATAATAAAGAATTCATAAAATCAAAATCTTTTTGTCCCAGACTCTAGGCGCTCCACTAGTAAAGTTTTACGAATAATATCGATTCGTAAAACTTTACGTCGTAACTGGTAGTGAGCGGTCTAGCTAACTGCCTCACTAACTACGTTTGGCAAATAGAATCGATTGGTCAAACTACGTGTCGTAGTATAACAATCGGCTTACCTAAACGCTTCACTAGGAAAAATCCACGAATAATATTGATTCGTGGATTTTTCCGTTGTAGCAGAAAGTAGGTAGCCTAGCTAACTGCCTTACTAACTACGTTTGGCAAATGAAATCGATTTGTAAAACTCCGTGTCGTAATGTAAAAATTGTAAACCGTAATGGGACTTCATCTAAAATCTCCACTGGTATGGTTTTACGAACGAATAGGCGAAAATAATGGTTACGTAGAAACATATGATGGGAATAAAAAGAAATGAGATAAAGAGTGAAAGAAGAGAAAAAAGCGATTGTCTTAGGTGCAGATAATGCTTATATGGATAAAGTTGAAACAACAATAAAATCTCTTTGTGTTCATCTATTATAATCTTAAGTTTTATGTTTTTAATGATGACCTTCCGCGAGAATGGTTCCAATTGATGGAAAAAAGACTAGAGACTTTGAATAGTGAGATTGTGAATGTTTAGATTGACAGTAGTATTCTGAAAGGTTATCGTCTCCCCTTTGAGGGACTTTCATATGCGGCTTTTTTAGGTATTTTATTCCAAAGTATGTAAGCGAGTCTCGTGTACTGTATTTGGATTTAGATATTGTTGTAAGAAAATCGATAGATGAGCTGTGGGATTTGGACTTGACGGATATACCCTTAGCTGCAGTTAGAGATGATTTTTATACACATAATTTTAATTCTGGTGTTCTGTTAATCAACAATGGTATGTGGAGAGCAGAAAATGTAACGCAAGACCTGATTTAAGACACAAATAAAAAATCTTCCAATTCTCTGTTTCCGTGTCTGAAGGTTTCTTTTCCTTTCTGTTGATAGACTAGTAGCAGACGATTGATTTGTCTTTCAGAAAGATTAAGTTCGACACAGGCTTGTTTCTTTGTTTTCTTTCCTTGGGCAATAGCTGTTATAGTCATTTAGTTTTAAAAAGCGTTCCAAA
>NZ_VMLA01000052.1:0-13531 GCF_013276425.1 Streptococcus sp. 3874
CCGTCAAGATCTAACAGCTGAAGAAAAAGATGCAGCTAAGAAAGAAGCTCAAGCGAAAGCAGCTGAAGCGAACCAAGCCATCGATGCTCAACCAGATGTAGCCGCAACACCAGAAGAAGCCAAAGCAGCTCAAGATAAAGTAGAAGCCGCTAAGACACAAGGTGTAGAAGCGATTAAAGCTGTGAATCCAGAAACAACTGCTAAAGAAGCCGCTGACAAAGCCATTGATGACGCTCTTGCTGCTAAGAACAAGGCCATTGATGAGCGTACAGACTTGACAGATGCAGAGAAGAAAGCTGCTAAAGACAAGGCTAAGGCAGAAGCAGACAAGGCTAAGGCAGCAGTAGCAGCCGCAACAAGTGATGCAGAAGTAGCTAAAGCCAAAGAAGCCGGTGAGTCTGCAGTTGGTGCTGTGAATCCAGTAGCCAAAGATGCTGCTAAGAAAGCAGTGGCAGATGAATTAGCTAAGAAAGAAGCAGAAATCGATGCCCGTCAAGATCTAACAGCTGAAGAAAAAGATGCAGCTAAGAAAGAAGCTCAAGCGAAAGCAGCCGAAGCGAACCAGGCCATTGATGCTCAACCAGATGTAACCACAACACCAGAGGAATCAAGGAAGGTTCAAGGAGCAGTAGATAGTGCTAAGGAACACGGTGTAGCAGCGATTAAAGCTGTGAATCCAGAAACAACAACTAAAGCTGCAGCCAAGAAAGCTATTGATGATAAGCTAGCTGAACAACTAAAAGCCATTGAAAACACACCAGATGCTACGGATGAAGAAAAAGCTGAAGCTGCTGAAAAAGCGACAGCCTTAGCCAAAGAAGCTAAGCAAGCAATTGATATTGCTACAACAGATTCAGAGGTTAAGAAACTTCAAGATGATGCAAATGCTGAAATAGGGAAAGTTTTACCTGTTGTAGAAGATAAACCAAATGCTCGTAAAGCCATTGATGAGCAAACAAAAGCGAAGAAAGAAGAGATTGACGCGCGTACTGACTTATCTCCTAAAGCGAAAGAGAATCTTAAAGATAAAGCAGATCAAATAGCAGCCGAAGCTAAGAAATTAGTAGATGCTGCGAATAAAGAAGCAGATGTTAATAAGATTCAAGACGCAGATAAATCGGCAATTAGAGCAGTTGGGGATATTAACAGACCAATTGATAAAGTGCTAGTTAATGATCCAGCCAACCTAAAAGCTGAGGAAAAAGCTAAAATCTTAGAAGAAGTGAAGAAAGTGAACCCAACAGCCAAAGAGGTTAAATATAACGACGCTGGAAATATTGAAGTTACTACAGCAAATGGTGATAAGGGAATCATTAATCCAACTGATCTGGTGAAAACGTTGGAGAATCTAGATAATGGTAAAGGTGGAAACGATATTAACAAACCACTTGATAAAGTTATCATCAAGGATAAATCGATGTTGACAGAGTCAGAAAAAGCTCAAATTATTGCTGCTGTTAAGTCTGTAAATCCAAATTCTATTGTGCTACTCGATGCAGACGGAACTGTTTCAGTGTCTACACCAGAAGGTCAGACTGCAACGATTCCATCAACTGAGTTAGTGAGAACTAAGGAAGATACAGCTAAATCTGACGCAGGAAATGGTGAAATTGTTAAACCAGCAGATAAAGTGGTTGGTGAACCGACTGATTCAGCTGCACAAGCCAAAGTAGAAGAAAAATTAAGAAAACTCAATCCTGAGGCTAAATCTGTTAAATTTGATGATAAAGGTAACGCTACTGTTACTTTAAATGATGGAACTGTGGCAACAATTCCATGGAAAGATTTATTCAAATCACCGGAAGACGCAACTAAACCAAACGCAGGCAACGACATCGTTAAGCCGGCGGATAAGACGGTTGTAGCGAACTCAGACAAGTTGACAGTTGCAGAGAAGAAAGCTATTGAAGAAAAGGTTAAAGCAGTTAACCCAGGAGCGACTGTAGTAGTGGACGATAAAGGAAATGCCACAGTCACAACACCAGAAGGTAAGACAGCCGTTATTCCAGCAACAGACTTGACGAAGTCAGCAGCAGATGCGGCTAAACCAAATGCAGGCAATGATGTCAATACACCAGCAGCTAAAACTGTAGCAGCGAACCTAGACAAGTTGACAGAGGCTGAGAAGAAAGCTATCGAAGAGAAGGTTAAAGCAGTCAACCCAGGCTCAACTGTAGTAGTAGACGATAAGGGTAATGCTACAGTTACAACACCAGAAGGTAAGACAGCGGTCATTCCAGCCACTGATTTAGTGAAAACACAAGATGATATTACTAAAGAAAATGCAGGCAATGATGTCAATACACCAGCAGCTAAAACTGTAGTAGCAGATCCAGATGCCTTAACTCCAGAAGAGAAGAAAGCTATCGAAGAGAAGGTTAAAGCAGTCAACCCAGGTTCAACTGTAGTAGTAGACGATAAAGGTAATGCAACAGTAACTAAAGCTGATGGTACAGTTCTGAATATTCCAGCTTTAGACCTAGTAATCCCAGCTGGAAACCTAGCTGACGAAGCTAAGACTGCTAAAGTGAAAACACCAGCATTCCGTACATTAGTTGGAAACAAAGATAACTTAACGGAAGATGAAAAAGCAGCAGTTAAGAAAGCAATTGAAGCCGTCAATTCAGGAGCGACTGTAGTAGTAGACGATAAAGGTAACGCCACAGTAACACTAGATGGAAATACAGTATCGATTGCAAAAGACCAATTAGTGAAAACAGAAAGTGATGTAACAGCTAAGAATAGCGGAGATAACATCAACCTTGACTTTGAAAAAGAAACAGTAGCAGACTTTACTAACTTAACAGATTCAGAAAAAGAAGCTGCAAAAGCTAAGATTAAAGCAGCAAATGCTGATGTAGTAGATGTTCTCTTTGACAAGGCAGGCAATGCAACTGTTGTAACTAAAGATGGCAAAGTTTTAGCAATTACCGCTGAAGCTATCTTTAAACAAGCTCCTTCAGCTCAAAATAACGGAGCTACTAACACTGAAGCAAAAGTGGATAAAGCTAAGTTAGCAGATGCTATTCGTCAGTTAGATGGACTAATCATCCAAGAATCAACTAAGCTTGATGCAGAAACTGCAAAAGCAGCGAACGCATTATCAGCGGATGCTAAGAAAGTATTTGCCAATGCAGATGCAACTCAGGCAGATGTGGCTGCAACGGTTAAACGTATCGAAGACTTCCTGGCGAAAGTTTCTCCAGCAACTAATCATGCAAGTCCAGCTAATGACCAAGCTGCTCAAACACCAGCTGTAGTTCCAGCTCAAGCAGCAAATGCCAACCAAGCAGCAACAAACGTGCGTACAGTCGCTAAAGAGTTGCCAAATACAGGTACAGCAGATTCTACTGTAGCTATGGTAGCAGCTGCCGCAAGTGCCTTACTTGGTCTTGGTCTTGCAGGTCGTCGTCGTAAAGAAGACGAAGAAGCTTAATTGGTAGATTATTTGATAATTATCAGATGATAAGTCCGATTTTCAAAGCTTAACAAGTACCTCTCATAAGAAAATCTCCTAGCAGGAAAGCCTGCTAGGAGATTTTTGCATTTCAGGAAGTGGACGGCTGATTTGGTAACCAGCTGAGGGTGAAGGTTAACTGCTCAGCTTTTAGGAGGTCTTGGTGTTGGATGCTAGACACTGGGGTCTTGTCCAGTCGGCATTCTTTGACAAAGTTAAAATGGTTGTGGTTTTGCTCCGTATGAATATCCAGCCATTTACCTTCTTTAGCTAGGTAGAGTCGTAGATGGTCAAAGAGAGGGATTCCGAGATCATAGCTTGATTTTCCTGGACAGGTAGGATAAAATCCGAGAGCTGACCAGATGTACCAAGCAGAGAGACTGCCATTGTCTTCATCGCCAGGATAGGCTTGCCAACTTGGGTGAAAGGCTTTCTGACGGAGCGTCTTGATAAGAAGGGCAGTGTAGTCAGGGTAGTTGCTGTAACGGAAGAGATAAGGAATGTGGAAGCTCGGTTGGTTGGAAATAGCGACTTGTCCAAAAGGAGCGGTAGCCATCTCGCTCATTTCGTGAATCTCGTAACCATAGCCTGTTGTCTCAAAGAGGGGAGCATCTTGACAGGTTTTCAAAAGATAGTTGCTGAAGGCTTCTTTTCCACCCATAAGCTGGATTAAGTCTGGGATGTCGTGGAGAACGCCTAAAGTCGCTTGGATGGCTGAACATTCGGCATAATCACGTCCCCAACTATAGGGAGAGAAGTCAGGGCGGAAGTTGCCTTGATTGTCTCGCGCTCGCATGTATCCTGTTTCAGCGTCAAATAGATGGCGGTAATTTTGTGAAGCAGTCCTATAGATTTCCGCGATGTCATTCTGACCTAGTTTTTTGGCACAGCTGGCGATACAAAAGTCGCTATAGGCATAGTCTAGGGTGTGGCTGACGCTTTCGTGGTGGTCGGTAGAGAGGTAGCCAAGTTCTTGGTATTGGGCTAGTCCGTGACGACCATTGATGCCGAGAGGGTCGGACTTGCTGGCTGTTTCGAGCATGGCTTGAAGGAGTTCTTCTTCTAAGTCAGGAGCCATGTCCTTGCAGGCGCTATCTGCGATAATGCCGTCTAAAAGTGTACCTGGCATCATGCCACGTTCATCTGGAGCCAGCCATTTTGGAAGGAAACCAGTATCGCGGTAGCTATTGAGAAAACCTTCTAAAAAGAAACGATAATACTCTGGTATGATAAGGGCAAAGAGGGGGAAGGTGGTGCGGAAGGTATCCCAGAAACCATTGTTGCTAAAGAGGACACCAGGCTTGACAGTTCCAGTAGCCAGATCCATATGGATGGCTTGCCCTGATTCATCAACCTCATAAAAAGTCTGAGGAAAGAGGAAGAGTCTGTAGAGACAGTGGTCAAAGAAGGTTCGGTCAGTCTCTCCTGTCTCTATAACGTCAAAACGATGGAGGAGATTTTTCCAATCCGCTTGGGCATTTGTTTTACAGTTATCAAAATCTTCTTGAGGTAGATTAAGCAGAGCCTGAGAGTGAGAGATGAAAGAAGTCGCTAGCTGAATTTCAGCATGACTATCTGCCAGGTCGATTCGCCAGTCTCCCCCTTCTTGGCTGATAGCAAGGATATCCGTATTCATTTGCAGGGCTGTGAACATCGTTAGTGGATTTTTGTTGGTTTCAGTTTTTCCTTCTTGTCGCAGGGCAAGAGTTCGCTTATCTACCTGCTCTACTGTCAGTTTATCTGCTGCGTGAAGATAGAGGGAGAGGGCTTTGCCTTGCTTTTGCTCCAAACGAATAGAAGCACCGTAGCAAGTCGGTGTGAGCTGGATTTCAATCTGATAGCGCAGGGAGAAAATCTTCAGATAATGAGGTTGGAAAGAAGCCTTATCCATATCATAGGAAGACTGACGATGGAAGAGGCTGTCTCCACCTAGCTGGCCTGTGACAGGTGTCAGAAGGAGCCAAGAGTAGTCGCCAATCCAAGGGCTGGGCTGGTGGGTTAATCGAATCCCCTGAAAGATAGGCAGATGCGGATCGAAAAACCAAAATCCATCCTGGTCACTGGTCTGGGGTACAAAGTAATTCATCCCAAAAGGAAGGCCTGTGTATGGCAGGGTATTTCCCCGAGAAAAGGCATGCTTGCTGGCAGTACCAAAGCGGGTATCGATGGTTTCAAGTAGTGGTTTCATAGTCTTTCCTTTAGCTGTTTTTCTACATTATATCAGAAAAATAGAGCCTTTAGATATGGGGTTCAAAAGAAAGCAATTTTGTAGAAAAATGACTATCATTTGTGTATGTATTTTCTGTCTCAAAAGCTATATACTGAAAATGAAACTTGTTTGAAAGAGGATACTGCACGATGATTTATTCGAAAGAAATTGTTAGAGAATGGCTAGATGAAGTGGCAGAGCGGGCTAAGGACCATCCAGAGTGGGTGGATGTTTTCGAGCGTTGCTACACAGATACCTTGGACAATACGGTTGAAATCCTAGAAGACGGTTCAACCTTTGTACTCACAGGAGATATTCCTGCTATGTGGCTTCGGGATTCGACAGCCCAACTCAGACCCTACTTGCATGTGGCTAAAAGAGATACTCTCCTGCGTCAGACCATTGCAGGTTTGGTCAAACGTCAGATGACCTTGGTACTCAAGGATCCTTATGCCAATTCCTTCAACATTGAGGAAAACTGGAAGGGGCACCATGAGACTGACCACACAGACCTTAATGGCTGGATTTGGGAACGCAAGTATGAGGTGGACTCGCTTTGCTATCCTTTGCAGTTGGCTTATCTCCTCTGGAAAGAGACTGGCGAGACTAGTCAGTTTGATGAGACTTTTGTCGCAGCGACTAAGGAAATTCTCCATCTTTGGACGGTGGAACAAGACCACAAGAACTCTCCTTATCGTTTTGTCCGAGATACGGACCGCAAGGAAGACACCTTGGTAAATGATGGCTTTGGACCTGATTTTGCAGTGACAGGCATGACCTGGTCAGCCTTTCGTCCGAGTGATGATTGCTGCCAGTATAGTTACTTGATTCCGTCAAATATGTTTGCAGTTGTTGTTTTGGGGTATGTGCAAGAAATCTTTGCAGCATTAAACCTAGCTGATAGCCAGAGTGTTATCACAGACGCTAAGCGTCTTCAGGATGAAATCCAAGAAGGAATCGAAAACTACGCTTACACCACCAACAGTAAGGGTGAAAAGATTTATGCCTTTGAAGTGGATGGCCTAGGAAATGCCAGCATTATGGATGATCCAAACGTACCAAGTCTACTAGCTGCGCCCTATCTGGGCTACTGTTCGGTCGATGATGAAGTGTATCAAGCTACTCGCCGTACCATTCTGAGCCCTGAAAATCCATATTTCTACCAAGGAGAATACGCAAGCGGTCTCGGCAGTTCTCATACCTTCTATCGCTATATCTGGCCAATCGCCCTTTCTATCCAAGGCTTGACAACAAGAGATAAGGCAGAGAAAAAATTCTTGCTGGATCAGCTGGTTGCTTGCGATGGCGGTACAGGTCTTATGCATGAAAGCTTCCACGTGGATGACCCAACTCTCTACTCTCGTGAATGGTTCTCTTGGGCCAACATGATGTTCTGTGAATTGGTCTTGGATTACTTGGATATCCGCTAAGGAGCGTGATTTATATTCTTCGAAAATCTCTTCAAACTACGTCAGCTTTATCTGCAACCTCAAAGCAGTGTTTTGAGCAGCCTATGGCTAGCTTCCTAGTTTGCACTTTGATTTTCATTGAGTATTAGCGCAACTGATTCTTGGAAAGAATCACAAATTTACATTTAAAACGTTAACAATAAAAATTTAAATTTAGAATGAGGTTTTACTTCATGGAAAATGTTGTCGTACATATTATCTCACATAGTCACTGGGACCGTGAGTGGTACTTGCCTTTTGAAAGCCATCGTATGCAGTTGGTGGAATTGTTTGACAATCTCTTTGATCTCTTTGAAAATGACCCTGAGTTTAAGAGTTTCCATTTAGATGGACAAACCATTGTCCTCGACGACTACTTGCAAATTCGCCCTGAAAATCGTGACAAGATTCAACGCTACATTGACGAAGGAAAATTGAAAATTGGTCCCTTTTACATTTTGCAGGATGATTACTTGATTTCAAGTGAAGCCAATGTCCGCAATACTCTTATTGGTCAGCAAGAAGCTGCCAAATGGGGCAAATCAACCCAGATTGGTTACTTCCCAGATACCTTTGGAAATATGGGACAAGCGCCTCAAATTCTTCAAAAATCAGGCATTCACGTGGCAGCCTTTGGTCGTGGTGTGAAACCGATTGGTTTTGATAACCAAGTCCTCGAAGATGAGCAGTTTACTTCTCAGTTTTCAGAAATGTACTGGCAGGGTGCGGACGGAAGTCGTGTCCTCGGAATTCTCTTTGCCAACTGGTACAGTAATGGGAATGAAATCCCAGTTGATAAAGATGAGGCCTTGACCTTCTGGAAACAAAAATTGTCAGATGTGCGTGCCTACGCTTCGACCAACCAGTGGTTGATGATGAACGGCTGTGATCACCAGCCTGTACAGAAAAATCTGAGCGAAGCCATTCGTGTGGCAAATGAACTCTTCCCAGATGTAACCTTTGTTCACAGTTCCTTTGATGAATATGTCCAAGCTGTGGAAGGTGCGCTTCCTGAACACTTATCAACGGTGACAGGCGAGTTGACCAGTCAGGAAACAGACGGCTGGTACACACTTGCCAATACTTCTTCATCTCGTATTTATCTCAAACAAGCCTTCCAAGAAAATAGCAACCTCCTAGAGCAAGTTGTAGAACCCTTGACGATTATTACGGGTGGCCACAACCACAAGGACCAGTTGACCTATGCTTGGAAAACACTTTTGCAGAACGCGCCCCATGATAGTATCTGTGGCTGTAGCGTGGACGAAGTTCACCGTGAGATGGAAACTCGTTTTGCCAAGGTTAACCAAGTCGGAACCTTTGTTAAGACCAATCTTCTCAACGAGTGGAAGGGTAAAATCGCTACAGCTAAGGCTCAAAGTGATTATCTCTTTACTGTCATTAACACAGGCTTGCATGATAAGGTTGATACTGTCAGCACAGTGATTGATGTTGCGACTTGTGATTTCAAGGAATTACACCCAACGGAAGGCTACAAGAAGATGGCTGCTCTTACATTGCCAAGCTACCGTGTGGAGGATTTGGATGGGCGTCCTGTAGAGGCTAAAATCGAAGATCTTGGGGCTAATTTTGAGTACGATTTACCAAAAGACAAGTTTCGCCAAGCTCGTATCGCTCGCCAAGTGCGCGTGACCATTCCAGTTCACCTAGCACCGCTTTCTTGGACAACTTTCCAATTGCTGGAAGGAGAACAAGAACACCGTGAGGGTATTTACCAAAACGGAGTGATTGATACACCATTCGTAACGGTGAGTGTGGATGACAACATCACAGTTTATGACAAGACAACTCACGAAGCCTACGAAGATTTTATCCGCTTTGAAGATCGTGGGGACATCGGAAACGAGTATATCTATTTCCAACCAAAAGGAACAGAGCCAATCTATGCAGAGCTTAAGGGCTACGAGGTCTTGGAAAACACAGCTCGCTACGCTAAGATTTTGCTCAAACATGAATTGACCGTGCCTGTCAGTGCAGATGAAAAGCTAGAAGAAGAGCAAAAAGGTATCATCGAGTTTATGAAGCGTGAAGCTGGACGGTCAGAAGAATTGACAAACATTCCTCTGGAAACTGAGATGACTATCTTCGTTGATAATCCACAAATCCGTTGCAAGACTCGCTTTACCAACACTGCCAAAGACCACCGTATCCGTCTCTTGGTCAAGACTCATAACACGCGTCCAAGCAATGATTCTGAAAGCATCTATGAGGTGGTGAAACGACCAAACAAACCAGCTGCTTCATGGGAAAATCCTGAAAATCCTCAACACCAACAAGCCTTTGTTAGTCTGTATGACGATGAAAAAGGGGTGACTGTATCTAACAAGGGATTGAATGAATATGAAATCCTTGGAGACGACACCATTGCCGTGACTATTTTGCGTGCATCAGGTGAGCTAGGTGACTGGGGTTACTTCCCAACACCAGAAGCTCAGTGTTTGCGTGAGTTTGAAGTCGAGTTTGCGCTTGAATGCCACCAAGCCCAAGAACGCTTCTCAGCCTATCGTCGTGCTAAAGCCTTTCAGACACCATTTACCAGCCTTCAGCTTGCTAAACAAGAAGGAAGCGTGGCTGCGACTGGTAGTCTCTTGAGCCATTCTGTTCTCAGCATACCGCAAATCTGTCCAACAGCCTTTAAGGTAGCTGAAAATGAAGAAGGCTATGTCCTTCGCTACTACAATATGTGTAGTGAAAATGTGCATGTACCAGAAAGTCAACATCTCTTCCTTGACCTACTTGAACGACCATACCCAGTTCATAGAGGCTTCATTTCACCACAAGAAATTCGTACAGAATTGATTAAAAAAGAAGAAATTTAATTTCAAAAAGTAAACATAAAAAGAAAGGAGGGGCGAAAAGGTAAGAACTAACTGCTGATTCGCCCCTTTTTATGGTAAAAACAATGACTATTGCAACGATTGATATCGGAGGGACTGGAATTAAGTTTGCCAGTCTGACTCCTGATGGGAAAATATTGGATAAGACAAGCATTCCAACGCCTGAAAGTTTGGAGGATTTACTAGCTTGGCTAGACCAGCGCTTGTCAGAGCAGGATTATAGCGGGATTGCTATGAGCGTTCCAGGCGCGGTCAATCAAGAGACAGGTGTGATTGATGGCTTCAGTGCCGTCCCTTATATCCACGGCTTTTCGTGGTATGAGGCGCTTGCTCATCATCAACTACCTGTCCATCTGGAAAATGATGCCAACTGCGTTGGACTCAGTGAATTGCTGGCTCATCCAGAACTTGAAAATGCAGCCTGTGTCGTGATTGGGACAGGGATTGGCGGAGCCATGATGATCAATGGTAGACTTCATCGAGGTCGCCACGGTCTGGGTGGAGAATTTGGCTACATGACAACCCTTGCCCCTGCTGAAAAGCTCAACAACTGGTCGCAACTAGCGTCAACTGGGAATATGGTACGATACGTGATTGAAAAATCTGGTCAGACTGATTGGGACGGTCGCAAGATTTACCAAGAGGCCGCAGCAGGAAATGACCTTTGCCAAGAAGCCATTGAGCGCATGAACCGTAATCTGGCGCAAGGCTTGCTTAATATCCAGTATCTGATCGATCCAGATGTCATTAGTCTGGGAGGCTCTATCAGTCAAAATCCAGATTTTATCCAAGGTGTCAAGGAAGCTGTTGAAGACTTTGTCGATACCTACGAAGAATACACGGTCGCACCTCTTATCCAAGCCTGCACCTATCATGCAGATGCCAATCTCTACGGTGCCCTTGTCAACTGGTTACAGGAGGAAAAGCAATGGTAAGATTTACAGGGCTTCATCCCAAACAAGCGCAAGCTATTGAAGTATTAAAAAAGCACATTCCGCTACCAGATGTAGAGGTAGCTGTCGCTCAATCTGACCAAGCCTCCATCTCTATCAAGGGTGAGGATGGTCACTATCAATTGACCTACCGCAAACCTCACCAACTTTATCGTGCCTTGTCCTTGTTGGTAACAGCTCTAGTAGAAGCTGACAAAGTAGAGATTGAGGAGCAGGTAGCTTATGAAGATTTAGCCTACATGGCTGACTGTTCTCGAAATGCGGTGCTGAATGTGGCTTCTGCCAAGCAGATGATTGAGGTCTTGGCTCTCATGGGCTACTCAACCTTTGAGCCTTACATGGAAGACACCTACCAGATTGAAGGGCAGCCTTACTTTGGCTATTTCCGCGGGGCTTATTCGGCTGAGGAGTTGCAGGAAATCGAAGCCTATGCCCAGCAGTTTGACATGACCTTTGTGCCTTGCATTCAGACCTTGGCCCACTTGTCAGCCTTTGTCAAATGGGGTGTCAAGGAAGTGCAGGAACTCCGTGATGTAGAGGACATTCTCCTCATTGGCGAAGAAAAGGTTTATGACCTGATTGATGGTATGTTTGCCACCCTGTCTAAACTACAAACTCGCAAGGTCAATATCGGGATGGACGAAGCCCACTTGGTTGGCTTGGGACGTTATTTGATATTGAACGGTGTTGTGGATCGTAGTCTCCTAATGTGTCAACACTTGGAGCGCGTGCTGGATATTGCTGATAAATATGGTTTCCACTGCCAGATGTGGAGCGATATGTTCTTTAAACTTATGTCAGCAGATGGCCAGTACGACCGTGATGTGGAAATTCCAGAAGACACTCGTGTCTACCTAGACCGTCTCAAAGACCGTGTGACCTTGGTTTACTGGGACTATTATCAGGATAGCGAGGAAAAATACAATCGCAACTTCCGCAATCATCATAAGATTAGTCATGACCTTGCCTTTGCAGGTGGAGCTTGGAAGTGGATTGGTTTTACGCCTCACAACCATTTCAGCCGTCTAGTGGCTATTGAGGCCAATAAAGCCTGTCGTGCCAATGACATCAAAGAAGTCATCGTGACTGGTTGGGGAGACAATGGTGGGGAAACAGCCCAGTTTTCTATTCTCCCAAGCTTGCAAATTTGGGCCGAACTAAGCTATCGCAATGACCTAGACCGTTTGTCTGCTCACTTTCAGACCAATACTGGTCTATCGGTTGAAGATTTTATGCAGATTGACCTTGCCAACCTCTTGCCAGACCTGCCAGGCAATCTCAGTGGCATCAATCCTAACCGCTATGTCTTTTATCAGGATGTCCTCTGTCCGATCCTTGACCGACACATGACACCTGAACAGGACAAACCACACTTTGCTCAGGCAGCTGAGACCCTTGCTGAAATCAAAGAAAAAGCTGGTGCTTACTCTTACCTCTTTGAAACTCAGGCTCAGTTGAACCAGATTTTAAGTAGCAAAGTAGATGTGGGACGACGCATTCGTCAAGCCTATCAAGCGGATGATAAGGAAAGTCTGCAAGAAATCGCAAGACAAGAATTACCAGAACTCAGAAGCCAAATTGAGCACTTCCATGCGCTCTTTAGCCACCAATGGCTGAAAGAAAACAAGGTCTTTGGTTTGGATACAGTTGATATCCGTATGGGCGGACTCTTGCAACGCATCAAGCGAGCAGAAAGCCGTATCGAGGCTTATCTGGCTGGTCAGATTGACCACATCGATGAGCTGGAAGTAGGAATCTTGCCATTTAACGACTTCTACGCAGACAAGGGCTTCGCAGCCACAACAGCTAACCAATGGCATACTATTGCGACAGCTTCAACGATTTATACAACTTAAAAACAAGAACACCTTGCCTGGCGCAGGGTGTTTCGCGTGAAACAGAAGAATTATCTAGTTTCAAATGCCACAGTTAGACAAACTTATGATAGAATAGCAGAAAGGGAATGTTTCCTAAGAGCAATTCTATCGATTAGCACTTAGAGGTATTGTGGTACACTTAAAATTAGTAAAACAAGAAATAGAAGCTGAAAAGCCAGCATCTGTAGAAGCCTGGGTCATTTTCGTCAAATTTTAAAAAGGTTGCTACCGACATATACAAATTCCAAAAACAAAAACGTTAGTAGAACTAGCAGATGTGATTTTATGGAGTTTTGATTTTGCAAATGATCATGCTCATGCATTTTTCATGGATAATGTTGCGTGGAGTCATGCAGATTCTTACTTTCTTAGCTTTGTTAGTGATGATGTTGAAGAACGTTACACAGAAAATGTCTATCTGGATACCCTAAGTGTCAAACAAACATTTAAGTTTATTTTCGACTTCGGTGATGAATGGCGTTTTGAATGCCAAGTGCTGAGAGAAATCGAGACAGAGGGCGAAGAAGCTTATCTCGTACGTTCGGTTGGAACGCCGCCAGAACAATATCCAGATTATGATGGTTTTGACTATGAAGAATGGTAAAATTGATTGTTAAACAATCTAAAAAACAATTGGAATCAGTCTGTGTAGGCTTAATATTTCAATTGTTTTTTTGTGATGGTTTCAGATAAGAGAGTTTTTTAATACTCAATGAAAATCAAAGAGCA
>NZ_VMLA01000053.1:0-15684 GCF_013276425.1 Streptococcus sp. 3874
GCAACCTGCGGCTAGCTTTTTAGTTTGCTCTTTGATTTTTATTGAGTATGAAAGGATGTTTGAGAAGGTTTTACAGTAAAAGAAAATTAAAAAATCTAGAAAGAAAATATGAAAGATAGAATAAAAGAATATTTACAAGATAAGGGAAAGGTGACTGTTAATGATTTGGCTCAGGCTTTGGGAAAAGATAGTTCCAAGGATTTTCGTGAGTTGATTAAAACCTTGTCCCTAATGGAAAGAAAGCATCAGATACGCTTTGAAGAAGATGGTAGTCTGACATTAGAAATTAAGAAAAAACATGAGATTACCCTCAAGGGGATTTTTCATGCCCATAAAAATGGCTTTGGCTTTGTTAGTCTGGAAGGCGAGGAGGACGACCTTTTTGTAGGAAAAAACGATGTCAACTATGCTATTGATGGTGATACCGTTGAGGTAGTGATTAAGAAAGTCGCTGACCGCAATAAGGGAACAGCAGCAGAAGCAAAAATTATTGATATCTTAGAACACAGTTTGACAACTGTTGTAGGTCAAATCGTTCTGGATCAGGAAAAACCTAAGTATGCAGGCTATATCCGTTCGAAAAATCAGAAAATCAGCCAACCCATCTATGTTAAGAAACCAGCCCTTAAACTGGAGGGAACAGAAGTTCTCAAGGTCTTTATCGATAAATACCCAAGCAAGAAACATGATTTCTTTGTCGCGAGTGTTCTCGATGTGGTGGGACACTCAACAGATGTCGGAATTGATGTTCTTGAGGTCTTGGAATCAATGGACATTGTATCCGAGTTTCCAGAAGCTGTTGTCAAGGAAGCAGAAAGTGTGCCTGATGCTCCGTCTAAAAAGGATACGGAAGGTCGTCTGGATCTAAGAGATGAGATTATCTTTACCATCGATGGTGCTGACGCCAAGGACTTGGACGATGCGGTGCATATCAAGGCCTTGAAAAATGGAAATCTGGAGCTTGGTGTTCACATCGCAGATGTTTCCTACTATGTGACCGAGGGGTCTGCCCTTGATAAGGAAGCTCTTAACCGCGCAACTTCTGTCTATGTGACTGACCGTGTGGTTCCAATGCTTCCAGAACGACTATCAAATGGCATCTGTTCTCTCAATCCCCAAGTTGACCGTCTGACCCAGTCTGCTATTATGGAGATTGATAAACATGGTCGTGTAGTCAACTACACCATCACACAAACGGTTATCAAGACAAGCTATCGGATGACCTATAGCGATGTCAATGATATCCTAGCAAGCGACGAGGAAAAGAGACAAGAGTATCAGAAAATTGTTCCTAGTATCGAACTTATGGCCAAACTTCACGAAAGGCTAGAAAACATGCGTGTGAAACGTGGAGCCCTCAATTTCGATACCAATGAAGCCAAGATTTTAGTGGATAAACAAGGTAAGCCTGTTGATATCGTTCTTCGTCAGCGTGGTGTTGCCGAGCGGATGATTGAGTCTTTTATGTTGATGGCCAATGAAACAGTTGCCGAGCATTTCAGCAAGCTGGACCTACCTTTTATCTATCGAATTCACGAGGAGCCTAAGGCTGAAAAGGTTCAGAAGTTTATTGATTATGCTTCGAGTTTCGGTATTCGAATCTATGGGACTGCTAGTGAAATGAGTCAAGAGGCACTTCAAGATATTATGCGAGCAGTTGAGGGGGAACCTTATGCAGATGTATTGTCCATGATGCTTCTTCGCTCCATGCAGCAGGCTCGTTATTCGGAGTATAATCACGGGCATTATGGACTTGCGGCTGACTATTATACTCACTTTACTAGTCCGATTCGTCGTTATCCAGACCTTCTTGTTCACCGTATGATTCGTGATTACGGCCGTTCTAAGGAAATAGCAGAGCATTTTGAGCAAGTGATTCCAGAGATTGCGACCCAGTCTTCCAACCGTGAACGTCGTGCCATTGAGGCTGAGCGTGAAGTCGAAGCCATGAAAAAGGCTGAGTATATGGAAGAATACGTGGGCGAAGAGTACGATGCGGTTGTGTCCAGCATTGTCAAGTTTGGTCTCTTTGTTGAATTGCCAAACACAGTTGAAGGCTTGATTCACATCACAAATCTACCTGAATTTTATCATTTCAATGAGCGTGATTTGACTCTTCGTGGGGAGAAATCAGGAACAACTTTCCGTGTAGGTCAGCAAATCCGTATCCGAGTTGAAAGAGCCGACAAGATGACGGGTGAAATTGACTTCTCTTACATCCCAAGTGAGTTTGATGTGATTGAAAAAGGCTTAAAACAGTCTAATCGTAGTGACAGAGGGCGTGGTTCAAATCGTCGTTCAGATAAGAAGGAAGATAAGAGAAAATCAGGACGCTCAAATGATAAGCGCAAGCATTCACAAAAAGACAAGAAGAAAAAAGGAAAGAAACCTTTTTACAAGGAAGTAGCTAAGAAAGGAGCCAAGCATGGCAAAGGGCGAGGGAAAGGTCGTCGCACAAAATAAAAAGGCGCGCCACGACTATACAATCATAGATACGCTAGAGGCAGGGATGGTTCTGACTGGAACTGAAATCAAGAGTGTACGAGCTGCTCGAATCAATCTCAAGGATGGCTTTGCCCAAGTAAAAAATGGAGAGGTCTGGTTGAGCAATGTCCATATCGCTCCTTACGAAGAGGGCAATATCTGGAACCAAGAACCAGAACGTCGTCGTAAACTCCTGCTCCATAAAAAGCAAATCCAAAAGTTGGAACAAGAGACTAAAGGGACAGGAATGACCCTGGTTCCTCTTAAAGTCTATATCAAAGACGGTTATGCCAAGCTTCTTTTAGGTTTAGCTAAAGGGAAGCATGACTACGATAAGAGAGAGTCTATCAAACGTCGTGAGCAAAACCGCGACATCGCGCGCGTGATGAAAGCTGTTAATCAGCGATAAAAAGAGGAATTGAAAATGGAAAAATTAGTTGCCTATAAACGCATGCCTTTGTAGACTAAAGAAACCATGCCTGAAGCTGTTCAGCAAAAGCACAATACAAAAGTTGGGACTTGGGGAAAATTACTGTCTTGAAGGGAGCTCTCAAGTTTATTGAATTGACAGAAGAAGGGGAAGTTCTAGCTGAACACCTCTTTGAAGCAGGGGCAGATAATCCCATGGCACAACCACAAGTCTGGCACCGAGTGGAAGCTGCCACAGATGATGTGGAATGGTACTTGGAATTTTATTGTAAACCTGAGGATTATTTCCCTAAGAAATACAATACCAATCCTTTTCATTCAGAGGTTCTAGAGGCCATGCAGACAGTAAAACCAGGGAAAGCTTTGGATTTGGGTTGTGGTCAGGGGCGCAATTCTCTTTTTCTAGCCCAGCAAGGTTTTGATGTGACGGCTGTAGATCAAAATGACCTGACCCTTGAAATCTTGCAAAGTATTGTGGAGCAAGAAGATCTGGACATGACTGTTGGTCTTTACGATATCAATTCAGCTAGCATTGGGCAAGAATATGATTTTATCGTATCAACTGTTGTTCTCATGTTTCTACAAGCAGACTGCATTCCAGCTATTATTCAAAATATGCAGGATAAAACCAGTGTTGGTGGCTATAATCTTATCGTTTGTGCTATGGACACGGAGGATTATCCTTGCTCAGTGAACTTCCCATTCACCTTTAAAGAAGGGGAATTGGCAGACTATTACAAGGATTGGGAATTGGTTAAGTACAATGAAAATCCAGGCCATTTGCACCGTCGCGATGAAAATGGCAATCGTATTCAACTACGCTTTGCGACCATGCTAGCCAAGAAAATCAAATAAAAATGAATGAAGATTAGGAATTTTCCTGATCTTTTTTCTTTTTTACGAATAATATAGAAAAGGAGGGAAATCATGTTTGTTGCGAGAGATGCTAGGGGAAAATTGGTAAATGTGTTAGAGGATAAGCTTGAGAAGCAAGCATACACCTGCCCAGCTTGTGGAGGTCAGCTTCGTTTGCGTCAAGGACCAAGTGTACGGACCCATTTTGCCCATAAATCCTTAAAAGACTGTGATTATTCCTCTGAAAATGAAAGTTCAGAACATCTGGCCAATAAGGAATCACTTTATCACTGGTTGAAAAAAGATTCAGAGGTTCAATTAGAATACCTGCTTCCAGAACTTAAACAGATTGCGGATGTGTTTGTAAATGGCAATCTAGCTTTAGAGGTTCAATGTAGTCCCTTGCCACAAAAAGTTCTTAAAGAGCGCAGTGAGGGTTATCGTAGCCAGGGTTACCAAGTACTGTGGCTACTGGGAGAAAAACTTTGGCTCAAGGAGCGTTTGACTCGTCTGCAACAAGGTTTTCTCTATTTTAGTCAAAACATGGGCTTTTATGTTTGGGAAGTAGACAAGGGAAAGCAGATTTTAAGGCTTAAATATCTCATACACCAGGATCTTCGAGGTAAACTCCATTATCAAATCAAGGAATTTCCCTGTGGTCAAGGTAGTCTACTGGAGATATTACGTTTTCCCTATAAGAAACAAAAAATATCTCATTTTACAGTTTCTGAGGATAAGGACATCTGTTGTTATATCCGGCAACAACTGTACTATCAAAATCCCATTTGGATGAAAGAACAAGCAGAAGCCTATCAAAAGGGAGAAAATGTCCTGACTTATGGGCTGAAAGAATGGTATCCACAAATTCGACCACTAGTAGGTGATTTTTGCCAAATTGAGAAGGATTTGACCAGCTATTATCAGTATTTTCAAATCTATTACCAAGAAAATCCTCAAAATGATTGGCAAAAGCTTTATCCACCAGCCTTTTATCAGCAATATTTCTTGAAAAATATGGTAGAATAGAAAGGATGGAGGAATCTAATGGTATTACAAAGAAACGAAATAAATGAAAAAGATACATGGGATCTATCAACGATCTACCCAACTGACCAGGCTTGGGAAGAAGCCTTAAAAGATTTAACAGAACAGCTGGAGACAGTAGCCCAGTATGAAGGCCATCTCTTGGATAGTGCGGATAGCCTACTCGAAATTACTGAATTTTCTCTTGAAATGGAACGCCAGATGGAGAAGCTTTACGTTTATGCTCATATGAAGAATGATCAGGATACACGTGAAGCTAAGTATCAAGAGTACTATGCCAAAGCAATGACACTCTATAGTCAGCTAGACCAAGCCTTTTCATTCTATGATCCTGAATTTATGGAAATTAGTGAAAAGCAGTATGCTGACTTTTTAGAGTCTCAACCAAAATTGCAGGTTTATCAACACTATTTTGACAAGCTTTTGCAAGGAAAGGATCATGTTCTTTCACAACGCGAAGAAGAATTATTAGCTGGAGCTGGAGAAATCTTTGGTTCAGCAAGCGAAACCTTCGCTATTTTGGACAATGCGGATATTGTGTTCCCTTATGTCCTCGACGATGATGGTAAGGAAGTTCAGCTATCTCATGGGACCTACACACGTTTGATGGAGTCTAAAAATCGTGAGATTCGCCGTGGGGCCTATCAAGCCCTTTATGCGACTTACGAACAATTCCAACACACCTATGCTAAAACCTTGCAAACCAATGTTAAGGTGCAAAACTATCGTGCTAAAGTTCGCAACTACAAGAGCGCTCGTCATGCAGCCCTAGCGGCTAATTTTGTTCCAGAAAATGTTTATGACAATTTGGTAGCAGCAGTTCGCAAGCATTTGCCACTCTTGCATCGTTACCTTGAACTTCGTTCAAAAATCTTGGGAATTTCAGATCTCAAGATGTACGATGTCTACACACCACTTTCATCTGTTGAATATAGTTTTACCTACCAAGAAGCCTTGAGAAAAGCAGAAGATGCCTTGGCAGTCTTGGGTGAGGATTACTTGAGCCGTGTTAAACGTGCCTTCAGCGAGCGTTGGATTGATGTTTACGAAAACCAAGGAAAGCGTTCAGGTGCCTATTCTGGTGGTTCTTACGATACCAATGCCTTTATGCTTCTTAACTGGCAGGACAATCTGGACAATCTCTTTACTCTTGTTCATGAAACAGGTCACAGTATGCATTCAAGCTATACTCGTGAAACGCAACCTTATGTTTACGGAGATTATTCGATCTTCTTGGCTGAGATTGCCTCAACGACCAATGAAAATATCTTGACGGAGAAATTATTGGAAGAAGTGGAAGACGATGCAACGCGCTTTGCTATTCTCAATAACTTCCTAGACGGTTTCCGTGGGACAGTTTTCCGCCAAACTCAATTTGCTGAGTTTGAACACGCGATTCACCAAGCGGATCAAAATGGTGAAGTCTTGACAAGCGATTTCTTAAATAAACTCTATGCTGACTTGAACCAAGAGTATTATGGTTTGAGTAAGGAAGACAATCCGGAAATCCAATACGAGTGGGCTCGGATTCCACACTTCTACTATAACTACTATGTATACCAATATTCAACAGGCTTTGCGGCGGCCTCAGCCTTGGCTGAAAAAATTGTCCATGGTAGTCAAGAAGACCGTGACCGCTATATCGACTACCTCAAGGCAGGTAAATCTGACTATCCACTTAATGTCATGAGAAAAGCTGGCGTTGATATGGAGAAGGAAGACTATCTCAACGATGCCTTTGCAGTCTTTGAACGTCGTTTGAATGAGTTTGAAGCCCTTGTTGAAAAATTGGGATTGGCGTAAGATGGTTGAATCGTATAGTAAAAATGCCAACCATAACATGCGTCGCCCTGTCGTCAAGGAAGAAATTGTAGACTTGATGCGTCAGCGTCAAAAGCAAGTCACAGGTTCCTTGAAAGAATTGGAAGACTTTGCCCGCAAGGAAAATATTCCCATTATTCCCCATGAAACGGTTGTTTATTTCAGGTTTCTCATGGAAACCATGCAACCTAAAAACATTCTGGAAATTGGGACGGCTATCGGTTTTTCAGCTCTCTTGATGGCAGAGCATGCGCCAAATGCTAAGATTACAACCATTGACCGTAATCCAGAAATGATTGGTTTTGCCAAGGAAAATTTTGCCCAGTTTGACAGTCGCAAGCAAATCACTCTCCTAGAGGGAGATGCGGTAGACGTCTTATCTACACTGACAGAGTCTTATGATTTCGTCTTTATGGATTCTGCCAAGTCTAAATACATCGTCTTTCTGCCAGAAATCCTCAAACATTTGGAAGTTGGAGGTGTGGTTGTCTTGGATGATATTTTTCAAGGTGGTGATGTTGCCAAGGACATTATGGAAGTTCGTCGTGGCCAGCGAACCATTTATCGAGGACTTCAAAGACTATTTGATGCAACCTTAGACAATCCAGGACTCACCGCAACATTAGTACCTCTGGGGGACGGCATTCTCATGCTTCGTAAAAATGTAGCAGATGTTCAATTGCCTGACAGCGAATGATTTTCAGAAAAATTTAAGAAAATATAGTAAAATAGATAGAGTAACACTTATCTCAAAGGAGTAGACATGAAGAAAAAACTATTGGCAGGTGCCATTACACTATTATCAGTAGCAACTTTAGCAGCTTGTTCGAAAGGTTCAGAAGGGGCAGACCTTATCAGCATGAAAGGGGATGTCATCACAGAACATCAATTTTATGAGCAAGTGAAAAGCAACCCTTCAGCCCAACAAGTCTTGTTAAATATGACCATCCAAAAAGTTTTTGAAAAACAATATGGCTCAGAGCTTGATGATAAAGAGGTTGATGATACTATTGCCGAAGAAGAAAAACAATATGGTGAAAACTACCAACGTGTCTTGTCACAAGCAGGTATGACTCTTGAAACACGTAAAGCTCAAATTCGTACAAGTAAATTAGTTGAGTTGGCAGTTAAGAAGGCAGCAGAAGCTGAATTGACAGATGATGCTTACAAGAAGGCCTTTGACGAATACACTCCAGATGTAACGGCTCAAATCATCCGTTTGGACAATGAAGACAAGGCCAAAGAAGTTCTCGAAAAAGCCAAGGCAGAAGGTGCTGATTTTGCTCAATTAGCCAAAGATAACTCAACTGATGAAAAAACAAAAGAAAATGGTGGAGAAATTACCTTTGATTCTGCTTCAACGGAAGTACCTGAGCAAGTCAAGAAAGCCGCTTTCGCTTTAGATGTAAACGGCGTTTCTGATGTGATTACAGCAACTGGCACACAAGCCTACAGTAGCCAATATTACATTGTAAAACTCATTAAGAAAACAGAAAAATCATCTAATATTGATGACTACAAAGAAAAATTAAAAACTGTTATCTTGACTCAAAAACAAAATGATTCAACATTTGTTCAAAGCATTATCGGAAAAGAATTGCAAGCAGTCAATATCAAGGTTAAGGACCAAGCCTTCCAAAATATCTTTACCCAATATATCGGTGGTGGAGATTCAAGCTCAAGCAGTAGTACATCAAACGAATAGTCCAAATCAATAAGTCAGGGAAAAAACTCGACTTCAGGAAAAAATGAAGTAAATCTTCCCACAATAAAACGCATAGTACAAGGTTTTCAATACCTGATATTATGCGTTTTTTGATTTTAAAGACTTTTTGACTAGCCCCATTTTTTAACTTAATACTCAGTGAAAAGCAAAGATTAAACTAGGAAGCTAGCTGTAGGCTGCTCAAAGAACAGCTTTGAGGTTGCAGATAAGTCTTATGAGGTCACCAACATATATAATGTGAAGCTGACGTGGTTTGAATAGATTTTAGAAGAGTATGAGTTGGAAGTTTTAATGGATAATGCAAGATTCCATAGAATGGGTAAGCTAGAGTTCTTATGTGAAGAGTTTGGGCATAAACTTTTACCTCTTCCTCCCTACTCATCTTATACTCAATGAAAATCAAAGAGCAAACTAGGAANNGCAAGGCGACGTTGACGCGGTTTGAAGAGATTTTCGAAGAGTATTAGTATAGAAAAGTGAATCTGAACTAGTACATCACTGCTTCTAAAACATTCTTATAAATTGATTTAAATTCTCAAATCAATTTATTCAGTTCATATTTCATTTTGCTCTACAATTCTGTTGAGAAGACATGTGTTCATATCAAAAAGGTATTGGCAAGTTGCAATACCTTTTTACGAGTCTCTTTTGTCTTATTTTTGTTTCAACTGACTATATCTCCTATGGTTCTAGTTCAGAAGACTAGGCTATAATTATGATTGATAAGAAGTATCATTCCAAGTATCGAGAGTAAACGTTTCAAAATCATGGGTTTCTAGAATGGTCAGGCTGGCATTTGCTAGACCGCCATCTTTACGAAGAAGTGGTTCTTTATATCCTAGAAGAGTACGAAGACTGGCAGTAAGATTGGCGCCGTGTCCGACAATTAGAATACGCTCAGATGGACTATCTTTTAATGATTTGATAAATTGGATAGTTCGTTGTGTTGTGCTATAGAGGGATTCGGCTCCAAACATTTGAGTGTCAAATTGAGCAAGATTAGTACGGAAAGCCTGGATTTGTTGCGGGTAAATAGCTTCCAAGGTTGCAATTTTCAAACCTTCCAACTTCCCCAGCTGCCATTCACGGAGATTAGGAACGCTTTCTAAAGGACAGGGGGTCCTGAGTTGACTTTGGATAATCTCGGCAGATCTGACCGCTCGAGGTAAATCGCTTGAATAAATCTGATTAAAAGGAATTTCCTTGAGATATTGGCCAAGTTGTTTTAGGGTTTCAATGGATTCAGGAAGAAGGGGAGAATCTCCACTAGCACCTTGAAAACGCCCTTCTTGGTTCCAGACGGTACGACCGTGGCGGACAAAGTAGAGTTTCATTACTTGCTGTCCTCCAAAATATCTACAAAGTCGGCTTTTACAAAGTTAGCCAAGTCTTGTGGCGCGACGATAATGCTGTGACCAACTTCGCCAGCAGAGACAATCATTTGATCCAAGTCTAGGGCGATTTTATCGATAAAAATGGGGTAATTGTGTTTCTGACGAATTCCGACAGGATTATTAGCTCCATGAATGTAACCAGTTGTTTTTTCCAAGTCCTTTTGTGGAATCATGCTCACTTTTTTATTGCCAGAAATTTTAGCTAGTTTCTTTTCAGACAAGTGCTGAGTGATAGGGACAATTCCGATAATCGGTCCTGTCTTGTCTCCCAAAAGAGCCAAGGTTTTGAAAATCTGATCTCGTTCATAACTTTGAGGAAGCTCTCCTTCCAGGGCATTGATTTGAATCCCCTGATGTGGGATACCTGCTTTAGATAGGATTTGTTCCACCAATGTTTTTTTGATTTTAACTTTTTTTGCCATTATTTATACTTATCCTCCAATTGGCTCATCCAAATACCAAGCCAAATTCCCAACGCAAAGAAGAAGGCGATGATGACATACCCAACAAGAGAAAGACCAGTGTATTGGATACTTTCAGCGTTCCCTGCATTTGGAATCAAAATCAAAAGAGTACTTGATAGGACGATACCGATGATGAAATGATAGACGCGTGAGTGGTAGTTGTTTAAGGCATAATCCATCAATTTTGAAAAAATGATGAGAGTTGCGCCTGCTCCGATTCCAATCGGGAAGAAGGTTCCCAAGAGGTCAAAGGTTTTAAAACCAGTCAACATAGGAGCATAGAGTCCCAAAATCAAAAGTAGATTTGATGGACTGAGACCAGGAACTAATACGCCAAGAGCCAGCAGTGCACCAACTAGGACGAAATTAAGAAAGCTGGCACTTAAGGTTCCAACTACAAAATTTAAGGCATAGAGACCTAGCCCAGAAATGATAAAGGTTGCCCAGAACCAAGCTAAATCAATCTTGTCTCGGTCAGATTCTCGAGTTGATTCTTTAAGAAGGCTAGGAACCGTACCAATGATGGCACCTGCAAAGCTCCATAAGACAAAGACCTGATAATTTTCAAGCAAGTATTCAATCGGATAAGAAAATAAGCCGATTCCCAGAAGCATACCGATGGCAACTGGAATAAAGTACAAAACATTTTCTTTAAAGTCTTTAAAGGGATGGGCCAGAAAACCAATCATTCGTTCATAGATTCCTAAGATTGCTGCTAGAACCCCTCCGGAAATTCCCGGTAAGATAAATCCAAGAGCAATCACAATCCCTTTAATAAGGCGCGCTAACCATGAGAGCATATAGTTCCTCCAACTATTTCTATTTCAAAAAATCCTTACTATATTGTATCACAATCAAACACAAAAAGAAAAAGCAAATGCTAAACAAATGCTTTTAAGGTTTTAAAAAGATTTTTCTAAAGGTTTCTTCTTTGTTTTTTAAGGGAGAGATGACGTTGATATCCAAATCGTGGTCAAAGCCGGCAATTTTTCCTTTAGATGTGTATTGGTGAATATCATAATCTAAGTCAGTTTTAGGACTGCTCTCCAAAAATCCTGAGTTAGAGCCGTAGGACGGAATCCAAACAGAGGTAAACTTGCCTGTATCAATACTATGTTCTTCCATGAAATAGACCCCAACGTAGATGCCGATGTTTTTAGCACCTAGTGATGCTAGTTTTGCTCGAAAGGCTTCAACACCCTCGTTCATATTGGACATGGTTTTGTCTTCTACGTCTAGCCAATAGTAACTAGGGCTGTAAGGAGAGGCAGCATTGTAGAAAACTTCGGCGGCCTTTTCCATTTCTTGGACACTTTTTCCAGCTACATAAGCGTAGACCCCAACTGGGACATTCCGCTTTTGAAGTTCAGTGATATGACTCTTATAGGCCTTGTCTATTCCATTGATAAAGGAAGCATCATTTTCTTTTGTCGTTTGAGCACCACTGTGAACACGAACAATAGCGCCTGAAATATTTTGTGAGAGGGCATCGTAGTTGATTTCCTCAGGACGCTGCCAGCCAGAGAGGTCAATAATCGGTTTGTCTAAGTGTTTCAAAGCCTGTGCTTCAATCTGCGCTATGTTGGATTTTGTTTTAAAGGATTGGTTGTCATTAAGTGGGCGATTGATGATTAAAATGAAAATTATGATCCCAAAAAAACCAAATAAAATAAGTGGATGAATTTGTTTTCTCATATCTTATGATTTTACCCTAAAAATCAAAAAAAATCAAAAAAATGGGTTAAGGAAAGGACTTTGGAGCATTTTTTCATTCAAGAGCGCGGAATGATTTGAAATATGGTATAATAAAAGGGAATTTCTACAGAAAAGAGAAGATTATGTCAAATTTTGCCATTATTTTAGCAGCGGGTAAAGGGACTCGCATGAAATCTGATTTGCCAAAAGTGTTGCACAAGGTTGCGGGTATTTCTATGCTGGAACATGTTTTCCGTAGTGTGGGAGCTATCCAACCTGAAAAGACAGTAACAGTTGTAGGACACAAGGCAGAATTGGTTGAGGAGGTCTTGGCTGGACAGACAGAATTTGTGACTCAATCTGAACAGTTAGGGACAGGCCATGCAGTTATGATGACAGAGCCAATCTTAGAAGGTTTGTCCGGTCACACCTTGGTCATTGCAGGAGATACTCCTTTAATCACTGGTGAAAGTTTGAAAAACTTGATTGATTTCCACATCAATCATAAAAATGTGGCCACTATCTTGACTGCTGAAACGGATAATCCTTTTGGCTATGGACGAATTGTTCGTAATGACAATGCTGAGGTTCTTCGTATTGTTGAGCAAAAGGATGCCACAGATTTTGAAAAACAAATCAAGGAAATCAACACTGGAACATACGTTTTTGACAACGAACGTTTGTTTGAGGCTTTGAAAAATATCAATACCAACAATGCTCAAGGAGAATACTATATCACAGATGTCATTGGCATTTTCCGTGAAGCTGGTGAAAAAGTTGGCGCTTATACTTTGAAAGATTTTGATGAAAGTCTTGGTGTAAATGACCGTGTGGCTCTTGCGACAGCTGAGTCAGTTATGCGTCGCCGCATCAATCATCAACACATGGTCAATGGGGTTAGCTTTGTCAATCCAGAAGTAACTTATATTGATATTGATGTTGAGATTGCTTCTGAAGTTCAAATCGAAGCCAATGTTACCTTGAAGGGGCAAACGAAAATTGGTGCTGAGACTGTTTTGACAAATGGTACTTATGTAGTGGACAGCACTATTGGAGCAGGAGCTGTCATTACCAATTCTATGATTGAGGAAAGTAGTGTTGCAGACGGAGTGACAGTCGGTCCTTATGCCCACATTCGTCCAGGTTCAAGTCTGGGTGCCCAAGTTCATATTGGTAACTTTGTTGAGGTGAAAGGGTCTTCAATCGGTGAGAATAGCAAGGCTGGTCATTTGACTTATATCGGAAACTGTGAAGTGGGTAGCAAGGTTAATTTTGGTGCAGGAACCATTACAGTCAACTATGACGGCAAAAACAAATACAAGACAGTCATTGGCAACAATGTCTTTGTTGGTTCGAATTCAACCATTATTGCGCCAGTAGAGTTAGGTGACAATTCCCTCGTTGGAGCTGGTTCAACTATTACCAAAGACGTGCCAGCGGATGCTATTGCGATTGGTCGCGGACGTCAGGTCAACAAAGACGAATATGCGACTCGCCTTCCTCATCATCCTAATAATCAGTAGGAGCCTATCATGGAATTTGAAGAAAAAACGCTTAGCCGAAAAGAAATCTATCAAGGACCAATATTTAAACTGGTCCAAGATCAGGTTGAATTACCAGAAGGTAAGGGAACTGCCCAACGGGATTTGATTTTCCACAATGGAGCTGTCTGTGTTTTAGCAGTAACGGAGGAGCAAAAACTCATCTTGGTCAAGCAGTACCGCAAAGCCATTGAGGAAGTCTCTTACGAAATTCCAGCCGGAAAGTTGGAAGTAGGAGAAAACACAGACCCTATAGCAGCAGCCCTTCGTGAATTAGAGGAAGAAACAGCCTATACAGGGAAGTTAGAACTCTTGTACGACTTTTATTCAGCCATTGGCTTTTGTAATGAGAAGTTAAAACTATACCTAGCAAGCGATTTGACAAAAGTGGAAAATCCGCGTCCGCAGGATGAGGATGAAACCATAGAAGTCCTTGAATTGAGCTTAGAAGAAGCCAAGAAATTAATCCAATCAGGTCATATTTGTGATGCCAAGACAATTATGGCTGTACAATATTGGGAATTGCACAAAAAATAGAGGAGGTCAGTATGGGTAAACCTTTATTAACGGATGAAATGATTGAAAGAGCTAATAGAGGCGAAAAAATTTCAGGTCCTCCTTTACTAGATGATAATGAGGAGACTAAGATTTTACCAACCTCTTCTTCCCGTTTTGGTTATGCCAATCCTAAGGATCATGGCTTTAGCCAAGAAACCTTGAAGATTCAGGTCGAACCGTCTATTCATAAAAGCCGTCGCATTGAAAACACCAAGAGAAATGTCTTCAATTCTAAACTGAATAAAATCTTATTTGCAGTCATCTTTCTCTTGATTTTGCTTGTCTTAGCAATGAAACTGTTGTAATAGAAAAGGAATTGAAATGAAAATAGGAATTATTGCGGCTATGCCAGAAGAACTGGCGTATCTGGTCCAGCATTTAGACAATGCCCAGGAGCAAGTTGTTTTAGGGAATACCTATCACACAGGCACCATTGCCTCGCATGAAGTCGTTCTTGTAGAAAGTGGAATTGGTAAGGTCATGTCTGCTATGAGTGTGGCGATTTTGGCTGATCATTTTCAAGTGGATGCTTTGATTAACACGGGATCTGCTGGAGCAGTAGCAGAAGGTATTACTGTTGGGGATGTCGTGATTGCTGACAAATTAGCCTATCATGATGTGGATGTCACAGCTTTTGGCTATGCTTATGGACAAATGGCGCAACAACCGCTTTATTTCGAATCAGATAAAACCTTTGTTGCCAAAATCCAAGAGAGTTTATCTCAATTGGACCAGAACTGGCATCTTGGTTTGATTGCTACAGGAGATAGTTTTGTTGCAGGAAATGACAAGATAGAAGCGATTAAGTCCCATTTTCCAGAAGTTTTAGCAGTTGAGATGGAAGGAGCAGCTATTGCTCAGGCAGCGCATGCCCTTAATCTTCCAGTTTTAGTCATTCGAGCTATGAGTGACAATGCCAACCATGAAGCAAACATCTCTTTTGATGAGTTTATTATCGAAGCTGGACGTCGCTCTGCTCAAGTCTTATTAGCCTTTTTGAAGGCCTTAAATTAAGCGAAAATTTGACAGTTTTTCTAGCTTATGATAAGATTTAAATAAAGAAAAGCTAGAAAACGTTTCAGAGGATATTATGAGTATTGAAATGACCGTCAGTGAGATTGCAGAGGTCTTAGGATTATCTCGCCAAGCAATCAATAACCGTGTCAAAGAATTACCAGAAGAAGACACAGATAAAAATGACAAAGGGGTAACAGTCGTTACCAGAAGTGGCTTGATTAAGCTAGAAGAAATCTATAAAAAAACGATTTTTGAAGATGAGCCTGTCAGTGAAGATGTCAAGCAACGTGAACTGATGGAGATTCTGGTTGATGAGAAGAATGCAGAAATTCTTCGTCTTTATGAACAATTAAAAGCCAAGGATCGTCAGTTATCAGAAAAAGACGAGCAAATGCGCATCAAAGACCGTCAGATTGCTGAGAAAGACAAACAACTGGATCAGCAGCAACAATTGACCCTTCAAGCCATGAAGGATCAAGAAAATCTTAAGCTAGAGCTGGACCAAGCAAAAGAAGAAGTCCAATCCACTAAGAAAGGCTTTTTTGCTCGTTTATTTGGAGGATAATCAAGGAGCTGTTTAGGTTAAATGCTAACCTGATGGCTTCTTTTATTTCTAATCTAAATAGTATAGTTGCTCAAGTAATACTCAATGAAAA
>NZ_VMLA01000054.1:0-12485 GCF_013276425.1 Streptococcus sp. 3874
TGAGCAGTTTATACCATAATCCGCTTTCATAGATAAAGAAAAGGTAAGAAAAATGAAACATTTAGAAATTGAATTGAAAACACTATTGAAAAAAGATGAGTATGATCGTCTAAAAGACCAGTTCACAGGTGTCACTCCTGTTCTTCAAAAAAATTACTACATCGACACACCTGATTTTGAGCTGCGAGAAAAGAAAGTTGCTATGCGCATTCGAACTTTTGAAGACTGGGCAGAATTGACACTCAAAGTCCCGCAGAGTGTTGGAAACATGGAATACAATCAAAAATTGCAACTAAAAGATGCTGAAAACTATCTGAGCAAGAAAGAATTTCCTCAAGGGATAGTATTGGATGAATTGGCGAAACATGGTATCCAAACTAGTGAATGGCAGGTTCTTGGTTGTCTAACAACACTTCGCTATGAAATGCAAACAGCTATTGGCCTCATGGCACTGGATGAAAGTCAGTACTTTGATATGACAGATTATGAATTAGAGCTTGAAGTGGAAAATCATGAGCAAGGCAAACAGGATTTCCAGCAATTTTTAGAGGAAAATCAGAGTTCCTATCAAAAAGCTCCTTCAAAATTGGTTCGATTTGTCAAAAGCATGAAAAATAGCTGAAATAATCTCCATTTTTTGGTAAAATAGAAAAGATAAAAATACACAGGTTCTAGTTCATATATGTAAGATAAATATCACTAGGATTTAAAAAGTTTACAGAGGACGGTCTATAATGTCAGATAGAAAAAACATGAAACTTTTCGCACTCAACTCTAACCAAGAGATTGCACAGAAAATTGCTGAAGCTGTTGGTGTCCCACTTGGAAAACTATCATCACGTCAATTTTCAGACGGAGAAATCCAAGTGAATATTGAAGAAAGTGTCCGTGGTTATGATGTTTACATCATCCAATCAACAAGTTTCCCTGTCAACAACCACCTAATGGAATTGTTAATCATGGTCGACGCTTGTGTGCGCGCAAGTGCCCACAGTATCAACGTTGTCCTTCCATATTTTGGCTATGCACGTCAAGACCGCATTGCTTGTCCTCGTGAGCCACTTACAGCAAAACTAGTTGCCAATATGCTGGTTAAGGCTGGGGTTGATCGTATCCTGACTCTTGATTTGCATGCTGTTCAGGTTCAAGGTTTCTTTGATATTCCAGTGGATAATCTTTTCACAGTTCCCCTATTTGCAAAACATTACTGCGATAAGGGACTACTCGGTTCAGATGTTGTTGTCGTTAGCCCTAAAAATTCAGGTGTGAAGCGTGCTCGTAGCTTGGCTGAGTATCTTGATGCTCCTATCGCCATTATCGACTACCCTCAAGACGATGCAACTCGCAACGAAGGATATATTATCGGTGATGTCGAAGGTAAAAAAGCTATTTTAATTGACGATATTCTGAATACAGGACGTACCTTCTCTGAAGCTGCTAAAATCGTTGAACGTGAAGGGGCTACAGAAATTTATGCTGTTTCTAGCCACGGTCTCTTCGTCGAAGGAGCTGCTGAACTTCTTGACAATACTAAGATTAAAGAAATTCTTGTGACTGATTCAGTAGCAACAAAAGAAAAAACTCCTAAAAACGTATGCTACATCACTGCTAGTGAGTTAATTGGTGATGCCATCGTCCGTATCCACGAAAGAAAACCAGTCAGCCCACTCTTTGCCTACAACAAAAAGAAATAAGGTGATTCTTTGATTTATTTGGACAATGCTGCGACAACTCCTATGTCAGCAGTTGCTATTTCAGCTATGACCAAGGTGATGCAAGAAACCTACGGCAACCCTTCTAGTATTCATGGTCATGGTCGTCAAGCTGGTAAACTCTTACGAGAAGCCCGTCAGGAACTAGCCCAGTTACTGGGGACAAAACCTCAACATATCTTTTTCACTTCTGGTGGGACTGAAGGCAACAATACTGCTATCATTGGCTACTGCCTTCGTCACCAAGAACAAGGAAAACATATCATCACAACTGCCATTGAACACCATGCTGTCCTTGAAACCATTGATTACTTGGTTCAACACTTTGGGTTTGAAGCAACCATTATTCAACCAGAAAATCAAGAAATCACAGCCCAGCAAATTCAAGAGGCCTTACGTGACGATACGATTTTGGTTTCTACCATGTTTGCCAATAATGAGACTGGAAACCTACTGCCCATTGCTGAAATTGGCCAAATACTCAAGCAACACCCAGCCGCCTATCATGTCGATGCAGTTCAGGCTATTGGTAAAATCCCTATACACCCAGAAGAATTGGGCATTGATTTTCTCACTGCTTCTGCCCACAAGTTCCATGGTCCTAAGGGAATCGGCTTTCTCTACGCATCTAGCATGGATTTTGATTCCTATCTACATGGCGGAGACCAAGAACAGAAAAAACGTGCAGGAACTGAAAATTTAGCTGCTATCGTAGGCATGATTGCAGCCCTAAAAGAGGACCTAGAACAGCAAGAAGAACATTTTCAACATGTACAAAATCTAGAAACTGCCTTTCTGGCAGAGCTAGAGGGTATTCAATATTACTTGAACAGAGGAGACCATCATCTCCCTTATGTCCTCAATATTGGATTTCCTGGCCAGAAAAACGACCTCTTACTCCTTCGTCTAGATTTAGCTGGAATTTCAATCTCTACTGGCTCAGCCTGTACGGCAGGCATTGTCCAATCCAGCCATGTTCTTGAAGCTATGTACGGAGCAAATTCAGAACGCTTGAAGGAATCCGTTCGTATCAGTTTGTCGCCACAAAATACCGTTGAAGACCTACAAACCCTCGCAAAAAACTTAAAAGAAATTATCGGAGGTTAGCCATATGGCATTTGAAAAAACCATTCAGTTAAAAAATTGTCGTTACGACTACACTCTTAGCCCTTCTGTTAAAAAATTCACCCTCAAAGATACCACCTTTTTTGAGACAAAAGTTGGTAACTATGAACTGACTCGCCTTTTGGAAAAAGTGCCAAACAGCGGTGAAGGATTCCAACTCAAAATCATCATTAACAAGGAACTTACAGGGGCTAAAATCAATATCACTGACAAGTTTGGCCTTCGTCTGGTTGATATTTTCAAATCAGAAGACCACCACATTCATCAGGAAAAATTCTATTTCCTCATGGATAGCTTGGTAGAACGTGGTGTCTTCACAAAATCGGAAAGATAGGTCCCATATGTTTGAACTGACCTATAAGGACAGCTATCATGTAGAGCGCACTCTCAAGTATGAGGATTACAAGGCTCTCATGCTGGCTCTATCAGGATGTGTGACTCTGCCAGATACACTTTATGTAACTTCTTTGACCTTTCAAGAGCAGGAAGTTTACCAAGGACTGGTCGGAGACCTCTACCGTTTTCTATCACATGCAGATTTTTTACATCAAAACTAAGATTTTTCTTAGTTTTTTCTTGTTTTTGTTGATTTTTTCACAATGTTTCTATAAAATAGAAGAATAGAAAGGTTGTGATTTTGTGAAAGATAAACAGTCTGCTATTCCAAAAGCTACAGCGAAAAGACTCTCTCTCTACTATCGAATTTTTAAGAGATTTCATGCAGAAAAGATTGAACGTGCCAACTCTAAGCAAATTGCAGAGGCTATCGGTATTGATTCAGCGACCGTACGTCGGGATTTTTCCTATTTTGGTGAACTAGGTCGTCGTGGTTTTGGCTATGATGTTAAAAAACTGATGACGTTTTTTGCCGATTTACTCAATGATAACTCTATTACCAATGTCATGCTGGTTGGTATTGGAAATATGGGCCATGCCCTTCTCCACTACCGCTTCCACGAGCGTAACAAGATGAAGATTATCATGGCCTTTGACCTGGATGACCATCCTGAAGTCGGTAGCCAAACTCCTGATGGGATTCCCATTTACGGAATTTCTCAAATCAAGGATAAAATCAAGGATGCTGATGTCAAAACTGCTATCCTGACCGTTCCCAGCGTCAAGTCACAAGAGGTTGCCAATCTCTTGGTGGATGCTGGCGTGAAAGGAATTCTCAGTTTTTCACCAGTCCATCTGCATTTACCAAAGGACGTGGTCGTTCAGTATGTCGATTTGACAAGTGAACTCCAAACCCTCCTCTATTTCATGAGAAAAGAGGATTAGAAAGCGAAAATCATTTTATGAAAAAACCAGTTATAGGGATTACAGGAAACGAAAAAACTCATCCAGATGATGACATCATGATGAGCTACGCAGCAAAAGGCTTTGTTGAAGGCGTTAAAGACGCTGGAGGGATTCCCATCATCCTACCGATTGGTGATCAAGAAATGGCCTGCCACTATATCAGTATGATTGACAAGCTCATCTTGACAGGTGGGCAAAATGTTGATCCAAAATTCTATGGTGAACCAAAAACTATTGATAGCGATGACTACCACCTTCAAAGAGATATATTCGAACTAGCCCTCATCAAGGAAGCTATCAAACAGCAAAAGCCGATTTTCTCTGTCTGTCGTGGGACTCAGCTTTTTAACGTTGCCATGGGTGGAACTTTGTACCAAGATATAGAAGACCACTGGCAGGATTGTTCTGCCGAATACACAACTCAACGCTTGGTGACAGAACCAAATACTGTTCTTCGAGAAATCTATGGAGAAATCTCCCATATCAACTCCTTCCACCACCAGAGCATCAAGGATTTAGCACCAAATTTAAAGATTGCGGCTCATGATCCTAAAGATGGTATTATAGAAGCTGTTATGAGTACGGATGATGTCGCCTTTCTCGGTGTCCAATGGCATCCAGAATTTCTATTTGAAAATCGTCCCAAGGATAAAAATCTCTTTGATTATGTCGTTAATGAACTTTAGATTAAATCCGTCTTTTCACGGTAACTAAAGTAACTAGATTGTGAGACAATCAAATGGTCCAAGAGGACAATCCCCATCAGTTCGCAGGCTTCTTTGACAAGTTTAGTGACATGATCATCATTTCGGCTAGGCGCTACCGCTCCTGAAGGATGATTGTGAACCAAGATGAGAGAAGTCGCCATATGCTTGATTGCATAGTGAAGGATCTCTCGCGGCTCAGCGATACTACGAGTGGCAGAACCGATAAAAATGGTCTGTTGATGGATGATTTGATTTTGAGTATTGAGATAGAGCGCCACCAGGTGCTCTTGTTTTTTGTCCCCTAATTCCTGTTGCATCTTCTTGGCCAACTTTTGACTACTGAGAATACTTTCCATTTCAAGGGTCTCGTATTTGTGAATACGATGCCCCAATTCAATCATAGCTTGCAACTCTATAGCCTTAACACGACCGATACCAGACAGACTCTGCAATTCCTGCAGGGTCATTTTTTTCAAATCCGTTAGGCTTGAAAGATTGCTCAAGACTTTCTGGGCAATTTCAAAAACGCTGGCTTGACGTGTTCCTGTCCTAAGTAAAATAGCTAGCAACTCTTGATTACTGAGCGCTTCAACTCCTTCCTTGGCCAGTCTTTCTCTTGGCAATAATGAATCTTCTTGAAATGAAATACTGTACATAAAAATCCTCCTCACTTTATTATTCGTGAGAAGGATGAAAAATTAGATTTTTTTCTCAATTGGAGCCACACTGGCTAAAAGTTTTTTCAAACCTACTTCTGGGAAATTGATTTTCAATTCCTGCGTAGCACCACTACCTGAAACTTCCAGAACGGTTCCCTCTCCCCACTTCTTGTGGAGGGCAATATCACCAATGGACCAATTTGTCTCACTAGACGCTGATTTTGCGCCAGCTGTAAATTGACCAAATGGGAGACCGCTTGATTGGATAGTTCTTGGGGCGGCACTACGTTTACGGTCTTGAAGAGCTTGAGCCAGACTCATACCTTGACCGAAGGCAAGACCACCACTGCTATATGATGCCTTAAAGCTTGCATTGGCTGGACGGGCCAATCCTTGATACTCAAGCAAGTCTGAACTAATTTCATTAATAAAACGAGTCGGACGGTTGTAGTTGGTACGACCGAAAAGCAGGCGCGAGTTGGCATTGGTCAGATAGAGAATTTTCTCTGCACGCGTAATTCCTACATAGGCTAGACGGCGCTCTTCTTCTAGTTCATCTTGATCTTCAGCTGCACGGCTAAGCGGGAAGACATTTTCTTCCATCCCAATCAAAAATACAACTGGAAACTCTAGACCTTTGGCAGCATGCAGGGTCATCAAGGTCACTTCTGATGTCTCCTGACTACCTGAATCTGTGTCGGCAATCAAGGCCAAGTCATTTAAGAAACGACTCAGTTTGTCCAGACCAGTTTCTTCTTCTGCCACATCAGAGGTGTCATCAAAGTTTTTTGTCACAGAAAGGAACTCTTCGATATTTTCAACCCGAGCCTTGCTTTCTAGAGTTGCTTGGGCATTAAGAATATCGACGTATCCTGTTTTTTCTAGAACAGCCTCAACCAACTCTGTAATAGTTAAGTGATCTAGCTGCTCTCGTAAATCTAGAATCATATTGGCAAAATCCCAGATAGACTGAGATACCTTACCCTTGATACCAGATAACATGATATTAGCTGAAGCATCTAACATAGACATGTCTTGCATATTCGCAAAATCACGGATTTTCTCAACAGTACCTGGGCCAATTCCACGTTTAGGCTCGTTAATAATACGTTCAAAACTAATATTATCACTCAAATTAGCAATAAGGTTGAGGTAGGCAATAATATCACGAATTTCCTTACGGCTGTAGAACTTGGTCCCTCCGACCATTGTATAAGGGATATTTGACTTGAGCAGGGCTTCTTCAATGGTACGAGACTGCGCATTTGTACGATAGAGAACTGCAAAATCCTTGTGAAGAAAGTTTTGACTGCGACTAAGTTCATCGATGGTTCTGGCTACAAATACAGCCTCATCTAGCTCATCATCGGCACGATAGTAAACGATTTGTTCCCCATCAGCGTTTTGGGTCCAGAGATTCTTAGGACGGCGGTTTTTATTATTTTTAATGACCTCGTTGGCCGCTTGGAGAATAGTTTTGGTTGAACGGTAATTCTCCTCCAACAAAACAACCTTGGCTTGAGGATAATCTTTCTCGAAGTCCAAGATATTCTGCATATCAGCACCACGCCAACCGTAGATAGACTGGTCCGCATCTCCAACAACACAGATATTTTTAAAACGGGAAGCCAAGAGTTTGACCAATTGGTACTGAGCATGGTTGGTATCTTGGTACTCATCAACGTGGATGTATTGGAATTTCTGTTGATAATAAGTCAAAACATCAGGATTTTGATCAAAGAGACGCAGGGTCAGCATAATCAAATCATCAAAGTCAACCGACTCCGACTGACGCAGTTCTTTCTGATAGGCTGTATAACACTGGGCCACAATTTGCGTGTACATATCGCCAGCTTGGGCAGCATAAGCCACATCATCAATCAAGTCATTCTTGGCATTGGAAATAGTCCCCAAGATGCTCCGTTCATTCCATTTTTTCGGATCCAAGTTTAACTGCTTAAGAATGCGTTTCATAAGAGTTCGCTGTTCACCAGGATCCACAATAGTAAAATTACGGTTGTAGCCAATATGATCCGCATCACGACGCAGAATACGAACACACATGGAGTGAAAAGTCGCAATCAGACAGTCCTGAGTGGTTGGATTGAGGTTATAAGCACGCTCTTTCATCTCACGCGCAGCCTTATTAGTAAAGGTAATGCCCAAGATATTCCACGGATTGACCAGCTTTTCATCAATCAGATAAGCAATGCGGTGGGTCAAAACTCGGGTCTTTCCAGAACCAGCCCCCGCCATGATTAACAAGGGACCTTCTGTCGTTTGCACCGCCTCAGCCTGACGGTCATTCATTCCATTTAATAATGCGTTCATCTTCTCTTCCTTACTCTTGAAGTCAATATTTCTATTATATCAGAAATCAGGGAAAATAGAAACTTTACGGGGAGTAGCAAAATATAGTGGATTGAAACTAGAATACTACACTGTGGGTTTCTAAAACACTCGACTCTTTCACTCAATTTTTTCATAAACTAGCTCAATACTTCAATATAAAAAAGGTAAATTTAAGATTGGCAATACGAACGTTAAACAGAATTCCATTTCTCTTTTTAGAATCAAAACGATAATATTGTGGAATCTCTACAGAAACAATAGATTGCGACACTAAAATATTCTCCTCTAGTTTTTCTTTACTAATAGTATATAGGAGGAGAGCCCTGAATCCTAGACCCTCTGTTATGATGTGGTTACAAACAGAGTTGGAAAAAATCTTAAAATCAGAAAAACGCATTATACCAGGCACTTAACACTTGATACAATGCGTTTTATTATGAAAAAATCTACTGTATTTTTTATCAAAATAAACTTCCAGTAGATCTTTTCACTTTTTATTAATAAGTTCCTTCTTCACCTTGGCTAGTCAAGATTACTGGACCATCTTTCGTAATCACGAATTGGTGTTCATACTGACATGACAATCCACCGTCGATGGTCTTATGGGCCCAACCGGTCTTCATATCTGTATCAATTTCCCAGTTACCTGTATTGATCATTGGTTCAATAGTCAAGACCATTCCTTCACGAAGACGGAGTCCTCGACCTGCAATACCATAGTTAGGAACCATTGGCTCCTCGTGCATTGTTGGGCCAACACCATGACCAACCAAATCACGCACTACACCGTATCCACGGCTTTCAGCGTATTCTTGAATAACCGCACCGATATCACCAATGCGATTTCCAACAACAGCTTGCTCAATCCCCTTGTACATAGCTTCTTTGGTTACATCCATCAAATTTTTGACTTCTTCGGACGGTGTACCAACAGCATAAGCCCAACATGAGTCTGCAAGACCACCAGAATAGCTCTGAGTGTATTTCTTCATTTGCTCAACATTGTTGAAGTTTAATTTTGAGACATTCAGGTCAGATTTAGCAATAGGACCTCCCAAAACCATATCAACCTTAAGCAAATCACCATCTTTCAAGATATAGTGACGAGGGAAAGCGTGAGCCACTTCATCATTAAGAGAGCAGCAAGTAGCATAAGGATAGTCCATCATTGCACCGTCAACCCCAATCTGAAGTGGAAGGAAATTTTCTTCCTTACAACGACGACGGACATACTCTTCAACTTCCCACATATCTACGCCAGGCTTAATCAAATCACGTAAACCGATATGAATACTTGCAAGGAAATCACCAGCCTTGTCCATAGCTTCGATTTCACGAGCTGATTTTAATGTTATCATCTTTTCTCCTAGTTTCTAATTAATTTTAACGGTCACATTTGCTTTTGAAACAATCTGATGACCATGATAAATATCGTAATCAATAATAGCTGATCGTCTAGTATGGTGGATAATGCGTGCTTGAATGCGCAGTATATCATCTATCTGAACAGCCTGCAAAAAGTAGATCAGCATTTGCTCGATGATGAGATTGCGACCACTATTCACAACTAAATCTTGGGTCATGTGAGTCAGTATCTCCGCCAATACACCGTTAGCTAAAACTCCGTTTTTCTCAAGCATAAAGGGTTCCACTGTAATGACGACTTCATCATGGTGATAAGCGAGTTTTTGACCAATCTGCTCAGAAAAAGTTGGTAGAGCTGAAACTTGGGAACGGCTCATCTTCTCCATGACATCTCGTCGCGTCACAACGCCAAGCAAGGTTTGATTATTCCGAACAACTGGTACCATTTCAAAGTCTTCTGCAATCATCCGTTGACTCACATTGGCAATATTTGTCGATAATCCAACTAAAAATAAACTACGAGACATGACCTTGTCAATTGTGGTACTTGGTGACTTATCACCAGCATCTCTCATGGTTACAATGCCAACAACAACCTGATGTTGATTGATAACAGGAAAACGACTGCTACGATTCTTGCGTACCAAGTACAAATAATCTTTAACGGTGTCTGTCTCTCTCAGAAAACCATACTCATGACTTGGACGATAAAGCTTCTCAACTGTCAAAATATCAGTCTTGATTTGGACATTTGACAAGGCTTTATTGATCATAGTCGCAACAGTGAAAGTGTCATGCTTGCTTCTTAGAACAGGAATCCCTTTTTGATTTGCCAGTTTAAGCACATCATCATGAACATGAAAACCACCTGTAACCAAAACGGCATTTTCATTTTCCAGCGCTAGTAATTGGATACGGGTCCGGTCTCCGACAATCAAGAGTCCCCCATCATGAAGGTAAGACAAAATATTTTGTTCGGTCATGGCACCGATTGAAAACTTACTAAATTCTCTCTCTAAACCTTCTTGCCCAGCCAGAACCTCAGAAGAAGTCACTTCTGCTATCTCAGCAAAAGTTAATCTTTCGATAGCAACTTTCTGGGATTTAACACGAATTGTTCCACTTCTAGGACGGGTCTCCACAATTCCACGATTTTCAGCTTCTTTAATGGCCCGATAAGCCGTTCCATCACTGACTCCCAGATGGTTGGAAATACTACGAACACTAACCCTCTTTCCGACAGGTAATTCTTCCAAATAGCTTAGAATTTCCTGATGCTTACTCATTGAATTCTCCTTTTACATACCGAAATTCAAGATAATCCCGCATTTTTCTTGTGTAACGATCACTTCCCTTAAACTGACGAATCAAACGGAATCCAGACTTAAGGGCAACCCGTTGACTAGATTCATTTTCAAGATGGGTAATGATGGATAATTGTTTTAAGCCAACTTCTTCAAAAGAAAGTTGACAAATTTTTCTAACAACCTCTGTCATAAATCCTTGCGACCAAGCATCTTTTCTCAAAAAATAGCCAAGTTCTGCTTCTTTTTTGATTTCATCTAACTTCTCAAATTTAATAGAACCAATCATTTGTTGATTTTTCTGGTCACAAATTGCCCACACTCCCAAAGGGGACTTCATAAAGTAATTGGCCAACGCATATTGGCTCTCTTCCAGACTTGCCTGAGTCGGGAAAATAAATTGAAGATTTTCTGGATTCGAAGCTATCTCATGGAAGTCCTGACTATCACTAAAAAAGAAAGGACGCAAATACAAGCGATCCGTTTCAAAAAAAGAAAACATTGCTAATTTGGTCCAAATATTCATAAACACCTCTACGGTTTAATCCTCAACAAGTGTAATATCCGCTCCTAGATTACGTAATTTTTCAATAATATCAGAATAACCACGTAAGATAAACTCGATATTTGTAATTTCAGTTTTACCTTCAGCCATAAGCCCAGCAATGACTAGTGCAGCCCCAGCTCGTAGGTCAGTTGCTTTAACACTTGCTCCACGCAAATTACGTCCACCCGTGTACAAAATATGACCATTTGTTGTCGAAATATCCGCATCCATCTTTGCTAGTTCAAAAACATGATTTACACGTTTTTCGTAAATCGTATCAACAATTGTACCACGACCATTCGCTCTTAGTAAAAGTGGGGTAATCGGTTGTTGCAAATCAGTTGCAAAGCCTGGGTAAGGAGCTGTCTTAATATTGATTGCTTTCAAATTAGACTGCTCTTCGACAAAAATGCTGTCTTCAGATACAGTCATTCTCACTCCCATTTCTTCCAGCTTAGCAATAAATCCTTCCAGGTGTTCGTAAAGAACATTATTGATACGAATTCCCTTACCAACTGCAGCAGCTAAGGAAATATATGTTCCAGCTTCAATGCGGTCTGGAATCACCTGATGACGGGTCCCATGTAATCTTTCAACACCATCAATAATGATGATATTAGTTCCTGCACCACGGATATGGGCACCCATATTATTCAAGAGAGTAGCTACATCAATAATCTCAGGCTCACGGGCTGCATTTTCAATAATAGTACGACCATTCGCTTTAACCGCAGCAATCATCGTATTAATCGTTGCCCCTACACTAACCGTATCCATGTAAATACTTGCACCATGAAGTCCTGTATCTTTAGCAGATAACTTCATGTTATCTCCCTCGTAGCTAACAGTGGCACCCATAGCTTCAAATGCCTTAAGGTGTAGGTCAATCGGACGAGGACCTAGATCACATCCTCCCGGTAGACCAACTGTCGCTTCACCAAAACGACCCAAGAGGCTCCCATAAAAATAGTAAGATGCACGAAGACTGTTGATTTTTCCATAAGGCATTGGAATATTTTGAACACCTCTTGGATCAATCTCCAATACATCGTCATAACGCTTAACAGTAGCTCCCATCAATTCCATGATTTCGACAAGACTGGCTACATCCGAAATATCTGGAACGCAATCCAAAGTCACCACATCATCAGCCAAGATAATAGCCGGAATTAAGGCTACAACACTATTTTTAGCACCACTAATAGTGATTTCACCTTGTAGTGGTAATCCACCATTGATAACAATTTTTCTCATTCTAAGTTTTCAATACTCTTTCAAGATTTCTAATAAGGTCTTTAAAATAAATTATATCATAAATGCAACCTTTTTTCCATCCTTTTCAATTTTATTGGATAAATCAAAGTTGACGAGTTAGTAACTGAATTACTAATATTCAATGAAAATCAAAGAGC